>JAPYPO010000668.1 GCA_029937645.1 Candidatus Hydrogenedentota bacterium | reverse complement strand
GTCCATACCCTGCGTAAAACAAATGAGAAGGTCGATACATTGACCACCACACAAATGATGAACACCACACAAATGAAGGCCTTGCATGGGAAGCGATGGACCGTTTCCTGCACATTCCTAGCCGCCCTCGTCGTGTTCGGAGGGTATGCGACATCCGAAGAAGAAGATGGCGGTGCTGCTGAAACCAAGCCAGTGGCCCACGAAACCACACCCGTGCCAGAATCTACCGAAACCCCAGATGCCCCTACGGCTAGAGTCACGGGGACGATAAAATTCGCAGGAACGCCCCCCAAGCGCCCGCCGCTTCAGGTGATCGAAGAGTGCGCGGCGCTTCTAGGCGGCGAACCCCTTCTGAGCGAGGCCCTCGTCGTCGGCGACCAAGGCGGACTCCAGTGGGCCTTGGTACACATCTCCACCCCCCCTGTGGGCAAGTACCCCGCGCCCATCACAGTAGAGGGAGCCTCCGCCTTCGTAAAAGTGACTTTTGAGGGCTAGCGCATGTTCATTAATATTCTCTAAAATGCTTGCATCAGCCTCAGAGAAATGCGATTGTATTATCTTCGCCTAAGCGCCTAAGGAACGCCCCGGCCATGGCTCGGAAAGGTGGTCCTTGAATTTGCAGTTCTTAAGAACACTGCTAGACGAGAAAGAGGAGAGGCCTACAATGTGCGTACGGCTCAACCTTTGCAATGGATAAGAAGACAACCGAGTTGAGGAGACGCCCCATGACCAAACAGATTGAGCACAATCAGTTACGTAAAGCAATTCCCCAATCCATTCGCTGGCTGACCGCGATGTGTATGATGGTGACGCTGTCCGCCTGCGCGCAGGAGGGCAAGGTCGAGTCCGAGCTGAAAATACATCGGCTCGAATCCGAGAGCACCTCACCATACGATGCCTTCGCCTACCTCAACCGGGTTCCCGACCTTAATGAAGGGGAAGATCCCAGATCTTATGCAGGCACCGTACTCCTGAGCCGCCTGGCCAACGAGGAAGGCCGCATCCTAATTAAGATCGTCGACGGCTTCGACCGTTCGGCCTACTACGGCTACAAATCCTTCATGCGATACTGGCCCGAAGAGAAACTGGGCATAGGCGCGTGCGTCACATGCCACCACCCGCCGAACTTTGCTGACGCCGGAGATAAGAAATATATCGTTGACAGCTCCGGCAAGGCGAAGGCCGTTCCCGAACTACGCAATACCAAGCGCTCGAAAAAAGAACTCAAGGCCATCATCCGGAAAAAGATCGAATTAGCAGAAATGGCCCGAGCCGGCAAAGCGGACAATATCGACGAATCCTATAAGTTGATGAAACTGAGTGAGTCCGATGTAGACGGCATCGCGAATTTTATTCGCTCCATGATTTCAACGCCGAAAGAAGGCTACCGCGACTTAATCCTCAGCGCAACCATTCTTGACACGACCGACGTATACAATTAGACAAAGCGAGTCGTCGTAAACGATGTGAGTGGTCGGTGCGTAAAGAACGCGGCCATTTCCAAATAGCGCACAGTCAATAGCCATCGTCCCTCGCCCGGTCCGGGCGGGGGGCTTTTTCGTATAGAGCAGATTAAGAAGTGGATTTATTTGTACTGATGGGAGATTATGTTCGCCTAAGCGCCTAGGGAACGCGCCGACCACGCCTCGGAAAAGTGGTCCAGGAAACCGGTTCTCAAGAACATGGCTAGACGAAAAAGAGGAGAGGCCTACAACGTGCGTATGGCTCAACCTTTGCAATGTATAAGGATAAGAAGACAACCGAGTTGAGGAGACGCCCCATGACCAGAAAGACTAAGCTCAGTCAGTTACGTAAAGCAGTTCCCCAATCCGTTCGCTGGCTGACTGCGATGTGTATGATGGTGACGCTGTCCGCCTGCGCGCAGGAGGCAAATGTCGAGTCCGACCTGAAAATACACCGGCTCGAATCCGACACCACCTCACCATACGACGCCTTCGCCGACCTCAACCGGATTCCCGCCCTTAACGAAGGGGAAGACCCCAAAACGTATGCAGGCTACGTACTTCTGAGCACCCTGACCAACAGCGAATACCGCATCGTACTTAAGGTCGTCGATGGCTTCGACCGTTCGGCCTACTACGGCTACAAA
>JAPYPO010000667.1:854-2117 GCA_029937645.1 Candidatus Hydrogenedentota bacterium | reverse complement strand
AGTAGACCTGGTCGCCGACGAGAAAGTCGGCCGGGTCTTCTACCTTATAAACATAGGGTGATGCGGCTTCCGCATCTGTAGACAGAACGGCGGTCCAAATTGCAATGACCAGCAAAGTCGTTGTGCGAATGTTATTCACTTTTGCTCTCCCATTTCTTTCGCTGATGCCAATAACTCTCTGATTCATGGACACTAGCGCAAATCGCTGTCGTACTCCAAACTAAGCTCCGAGTTTGGGCATCCCATCTGGGTTTCATCTCGGAACCCAGAGGATTCGGTAAGGCTACGACGCTTTGAATCAAGCCCCGACGTATGAGCAGTGCGGCGGGGCAAGGTCGCAATTCCTGGCGGGTGTGAGTCCCGCCCCCGTAGGGCTGGCCAGCCGACGGGTAGCGAGTCCTTGGAGGAAGGGCAATCCCCGACTTTACGCGTAGGACCGCAAACATGCAGGCCGTAAGCCAATTAGTTGAAGGGAATGAGCCTCGAAAGAAGTGGATGGGAAGGACGATGCTATTGCTCAGGCGGAAGGCAACATGGGTGCTGCTGAGATGGCCTGGCCATGCTCGCTTCCGTATGAGCAGATGCGGCAGATTAGAGTGGACGCCTAACATGTTGTCTAGTAACGATTTCAGGTTTTTGTATTCTCTTGGCCGACCGTAATTCAACGAGTTAAGTGCGAGCTAAGTGCCGGTTTTTCATGGCGGATTTCGCCAAATTCTCATCGAAATCCTGTCGGAGCGCTCGGGTTCTCCCGCAAAAAACTCGAATTCGAGAAGCCTACGGGACGGCCAAGTCCGTTCTTAGGCAACGACGGTATTTCTTATGATTTCAACCATCATTGAACTCTATGCGGCGGCTGTAGATTGTTCAATGTTTTCAGCGCGGATGAGAATTTGCGATGTGCAGCCTTCCTGGACCAACGCGGAAGGATCGGCTATTTCGCCTTTCCCTGGTGGTTCAACGATGCTAGAGCGCTGAGGGTACGCGCTTGTAATTGGAGCCGTCCTGTTGTGGATTCCCAGCGGCGCACGCTGGCGGGAGTGACGCCGAGTTTCTCGGCGAATTGCACTACAGTCAAGGCTAGCCGCTTTCGCAACCGGGCCACGGATTTTCCCGTCGGGCGAATCCGTGGCCTCGCAGCTATCGGAGCTTTAGCCGCCGCACCCCGGCCCCCAGCGGTTCGCGCGGTTTTCTTTTGGCGTTTGGCGCTCTTGGTGGCTTTTTCACGCCGGGCTTTGGCGTCCTCCGACACGGGGGACTTCC
>JAPYPO010000667.1:0-844 GCA_029937645.1 Candidatus Hydrogenedentota bacterium | reverse complement strand
CGCGCCGATATCGATGCCGAAGATGTCGCCGAGTTGGTCATCGGAAAGAGCGTCGTTCGACGCTTTGGATGCTGCCCCGGGCAGGACGAGATTCGAAGCGATTAGTTCTTGCGCATCGACATCACGCAACAGGAAGAGGAGTGCGGGATGTGTGTCGAGCCGGTTGCCCACTCCGTAGAGGACGGAGGCGACATGCTTGCACATCACCGCCCAATCGGGGCAACTGCAAGACAACTCGATCTCGCCCGGTTTTGGAAACAAGCCATCCTTTCGATCGGTCACGACGCTCATCACCTCATCCGACAGCTTGCCCTGAAGCAATTCGAGCATCGAGCCTATCCGGCCAGAACATTTCTTCTTGATGGTTTTCCAGGCGGCGGGCTCTAGTTTCTTGATGGCGATGGATACTTCGTAGAGCGACGAACCCGCCACCATGGCTTCAATTCGGCTGGGCTGGATTTCAAGATGGCATACGGAGCCATTGCGCACGTAGGTTCTCCCGCGCGGCAGCCGGTTGGAGTAGTCGGAAAAGGATTCGAGGTGGTCGCACCAACCCTTTCCCCAGAAGCTCTGGGCGATTTTGCGCCCCTCGATTTCCACGGGCTGGATATCTTTCCCTTTCTTGCGAAGCTTCTCCATTTGCCGCTTCGCCTTGGCCCGGCGTTCGGTTACTGGTACATAGGCAGGATATCGATTCCAATATGACATTCTATCTCCTCAACCCGTTGCGCGGGTCACATCGAGATGGACTAGCCGCAGCAATTCATCGTCGGGTAATTCGGTCAGTTTGACCTCGCCATCGCTGGCGAGAATTTCCTCCGCCAATTCTCGCTTTTCCTCGATG
>JAPYPO010000666.1 GCA_029937645.1 Candidatus Hydrogenedentota bacterium | reverse complement strand
GGTTTACGGCGGGCTACATCATCGGCGCGCAGTTTTACGACATGCCGCTCTGGTGCTTCGGGATTTCTGCCCAGGGAATCGGCGCGGTGGGCATGGTCCTCAATTTCGTTGCTACGCTCGGCGTCTCGCGCGTGACGCCCGCGCCGCCACAGGAGATTCAAGACCTGGTCGAGTCGCTGCGCCATCCGGATCATCCGGGCCCCGCCGTGATTCTCGACGAGGCGACGGAGTAGAAGGGCCTAACCACGAATGGACACGAATAGACACGAATTATGAAAACATTAGTGTTCATTAGTGTCCATTCGTGGTTCAATCAACTCTCTGTGTATTCGTAGCTATCCAGATAGGCCAACGCCTCTTCCGCGTCCCCGACGACATGGAACACCTCTCGATGTTCTGCCTTCGCGAAGCGCTCGTTGATCATGTGGTCGAAAAACGCCAACAACGGATCGTAGTACCCCAAGGTATTGACGAGAACGACGGGCTTCGGGTGGTAACCTAGCTGCTTGAGCGTCAGATGCTCGACGATCTCTTCGAGCGTTCCAAATCCGCCGGGCAAGGCGATGAATGCATCCGAGCGCCGATCCATCTCCGCCTTGCGCTCCCGCATGTCTTCTGTGATGATGAGTTCGTCCGCAAGTTCATAGGTGACGCCCGGCTGGTTGAGCGCATGGGGAATCACGCCGACCACTTCGCCGCCGTGCGCGTGAACGGCCCGCGCCACAATGCCCATCAGGCCGATGCGGCCCGCGCCAAAGACCAAGCGGCAGCGCCGCTTTCCCAACAACACGCCAAGGGCCTCCGCCACATCGCGGTAGGGGTCGGCGAGCGCGTCGCTTGACGAACAGAACACACAGATTGAATGGAACTCGGGCATAGAGATTATTCCTTCCACAAGCGGGTGCGCGCTGAAGACGAGGATGCGAAAGCCCATCGTATCACGGGGCGCGGTGAAGGTTACGCACGGCAGGCTAAGAGTGATACAATCCCCTTTCTCAAATTAACGATGAGGAAGGGACTTTTTCATGCGATATGCGCAATTTGGCCGTACAGGAACGCAGGTGTCGGAACTCTGCCTGGGGACGATGACCTTCGGCAATGAGTCGGATGAGGGCACCTCCTTCGAGATTATGGACCGGTGTTACGATGCGGGCGTCAATTTCTTCGACACTGCGGATGTGTACAACGGAGGCGTCACCGAGGAAATCACGGGCCGGTGGCTCCAGGGGAAGCGGGACCGGATTGTGCTGGCCTCAAAGGTTTATTACCCCACCGGGGAGGGCGTCAACGATAAGGGCAGCAGTCGGCTCCACATCGTCCGCGGGGTTGAAGCGAGCCTTCAACGCCTTCAGACGGACTGGCTCGATGTTCTGTACCTTCACCATTGGGACGACACGGTCCCCATCGAGGAATCGCTCGCCGCTATCGACACGCTGGTCCAGCAGGGCAAGGTGTGCTACGGCGGGGTGTCGAACTTTTCTGCGTGGCAGACCATGAAGGCCATTGACGCGGCGCAGTCGCGGAACCTGGCATCGGTCCACGCCATTCAACCCATGTACAGTTTGGTCAAGCGGCAGGTCGAGGCAGAAATATTGCCGCTGGCGAAATCGGAGGGGATCGCGGTGTGCCCGTATAGCCCAATGGGCGCGGGGCTTCTTACCGGAAAGTACCAGCGTAAAGAGAAGGGGCGTATCGATGTGCACCCCGCCTACATAGCGCGTTACAAGAATCCTGAGTATATGGAGACCAGCAACCGCTTCGTGGCCTACGCCGACGAGAAGGGCCTGTCGCCTGCGGCGTTGTCCGTGGCGTGGGTCCTCAAGCACCCCGAGGTAACTTCGGCTATCGTGGGCGCACGGAACGTCGAGCAAATTAACGTGGCTCTCAGCAGCCAGGATATCGAGCTGGATGCGGAGCAGCGCGAGGAGATTACGGCGCTCTCCCCCGAGATGCCGAATGCGACGGACCGGGAACAGGGGCCGTTTCAGGCGTTGCCCGCGAAGAAGTAATCGGTATATTTTCTTTCATCTTGAAGTAGAGTCGACCGAATTCATGAAAACACTTCTTGAACCCGGATTTCCCATTTGGAAGAGTCATCTTGAGATCCGCCGGCATCGA
>JAPYPO010000097.1 GCA_029937645.1 Candidatus Hydrogenedentota bacterium | reverse complement strand
GTTAGGTAGTGGGCGAGGGCGATGAGCTCGCCGCCGGCCTTGCTCGCCGAGTACGGATTTCGGGGGCCTGGCGGGTCAGCCTCTTTGAAGGAGCCTTCCGCGATGCTGCCGTACACTTCATCGGTGGATACGAGCAACACGCGCTCCGTCTCTAGCTCTCGCGCGGCTTCGAGAATATTGTAGACGCCGGTGACGTTGGTCGAAATGAAATCGGTCGCACCCATGATGCTGCGGTCGACGTGCGTGTCCGCGGCGAAATTGACGATGGCATCCGCCCCTTCCATCGCAGCAGAAATTGACTCCTTGTCTGCGATATCACCCTGAATAAAGGTGTAGCGGTTCTCATCGAGGCCTTGCAGGTTTTCGCGATTTCCCGCGTAGGTCATCTTGTCAAAGACCACAATGTGGACACCGGGCGATGCGTCGAGTTTGTATCGAACGTAGTTCGACCCGATAAATCCCGCGCCTCCGGTTACTACAATGCGTTTCATGTTCTTCCTTTCGAGACGTTAACTTCCGAGGCGCTGTACGACGCCGCGCAAATATTCGGCATAGGCGCTTTTGCCCATGCTGTCGGCTTCGGCCTCGACGAAACTGGCGGGAATCCAGTCTTGTTCGAGCGCAATTTCTTCGAGGCAGGCGATCTTGAGCCCCTGACGCGCCTCGATGGCGTGGACGAAAGCGCCCGCCTCCATGAGACTTTGATTCGTGCCCGTATCCAACCATGCCACGCCGCGCCCGAGCATTTCGACCTTGAGCCGATTCTGTTCGAGATAGATCCGGTTGAGATCCGTAATCTCAAGTTCGCCGCGCGCGCTGGGTTTAAGGTTGCGCGCATACTCCACCACATCGGGGCCATAGAAATACAAGCCCGGTACCGCGTAGTTGCTCTTCGGGTTTTCCGGCTTTTCTTCGAGACTCACTGCGGTGCCGGATTCGTCGAACGAGACCACGCCGTATCGCTCTGGGTCGCGGACGTAATACCCGAACACGAGCGCTCCGTCAGTTATGGCCGCGCCGCGCATAAGTGTTTCGGTAATACCGTGCCCGTAGAAAATATTGTCGCCCAGAATTAGGCAGGAGGAATCGTCGCCCACAAAGTCAGCGCCCAGGATAAACGCTTGCGCGAGGCCCTCGGGGGCGGGCTGCTCGATGTAGGAGAACGACATGCCCAATCGCTTGCCATCGCCCAACAATTTCTCAAAGTTGGGCAGGTCTTCCGGCGTCGAGATAATCAGAACCTCTCGGATCCCCGCAAGCATGAGTGTGCTGAGGGGATAGTAGATCATGGGTTTGTCGTAGACGGGCAGGAGCTGCTTGCTGACGACGCGTGTGATGGGATGCAGCCGTGTGCCCGCGCCTCCCGAGAGAATGATCCCCTTCATGATGAATTCCTTCGTTGCGCGTAGTGGTCTAATGCGGTTTGCCAATCGCGCATGACGTAGCCGGTCGCGCGTTCCAAGTCTGATGTGGACAACACGGAATACGCGGGCCGCGCTGCCTTGGATGGAAACGCGTCTGCGGAACACGGCTCGACGGGTGTGTCGATCCCCGTGGCGAATAGGATGGCGCGTGCGAATTCGTCTCGCGCGCAGGAACCGGTATTGACGGCGTGGTAGACGCCGTAGGCGCTCGTCTCCGACAACGCGCGCACAGCCAGGGCGAGATCCCAGGTATGCGTTGGCGATCCGACTTCGTCGTGGACGACTTTGAGCAATGGGTTCTTTTGGGCGGCGCCGATAATTTTTTCCGGAAAATTGTTGCCGCCGGGTCCATAGAGCCAGGCGGTGCGTACGATGAAGAAGCGCTGGGTCGCCTCCTGGACCGCGAGTTCTCCCGCGCGCTTGGAACGCCCGTAGACGCTCAAAGAATTGGCCTCGTCGCCCGGTTCGTAGGGGGTCGTCTTCAAGCCGTCGAAAACGAAATCGGTACTGATGTAGACGACCGGTATCTTCCGCGCCTCCGCCGCTTCCGCAACGATGCGCGCCCCCTGCTCGTTCGCGAGGAAGGCATTTTTCTCGTCGTCTTCGGCGCCTTCCACATTGGTGTAGGCTGCCGAATTGACGATGAATTCCGGGTCAACATCCGCGACAGCCCGCGCCACCTGATCGGCCTTCGACACATCCACTTCGGGCAGATCGAAACCGGTGGTGTCGCCGCACTCACCAAATACCGTGAGGAGGTCTTTCCCGAGTTGTCCCTTGCAACCAAGTATAAGAGTTCGCATGGGGAAGGTTTCGTTCCTTTCCGCTACCGGTCGCAGTAGCGAAAGTTGCGATCCGCGTCATGAAGGCCCGGAGCCTCGGCGTCTCGTTCCTTAAGCTGGGTGGCCTCAAGGGGCCATTCAATCCCGATCTCCGGGTCGTTGTATACGATAGCCCGTTCCGCTTCCGGGGTATAGGGGTACGTGCACTTGTAGAGAATTTGCGTGTTGTCCTCAAGCACCAAGAACCCGTGGGCGAAACCGGGCGGCACCCAAAGGGCAAGCCCGTTCTCTTCGGAAAGCGTCCGGCCAATCCATTTGCCAAAGGTCGGCGAGCCGTCGCGGATGTCCACGGCGACATCGAATACGACGCCGCGCAGGGCGCGGACGAGCTTGCCCTGGCCGTGGGGGTGCAATTGGTAATGAAGCCCCCGCAGCGTGCCCTTTGACGACACGCTCATGTTGTCTTGCACGAAGGTGTGATCAAAACCGGCGTCGGCCCACGCGGAGGCGTTGTGGACTTCGGTAAAATATCCCCGCGCGTCGCCAAATTTCGGCGACCGAATCGCCAATACATCAGCGATTTCCGTGTGGCTTATTTCGACAGCGATAGCTTTACAGGCTCCGTCAGGTTCATGCGAGTCGGTACAGTCCGATTGGCGCATGGCGATTGGCGGCTGGCGCATGAGATCCTACCCAGTCGCGAACGCCCAGTATACCGCCCGTACCGGTGGGTTTTCGAGAAGGCCCCGTGCGGTAGGTGGAAAATGTGGGGAATCACTCCACCGTAACGCTCTTCGCGAGGTTTCGGGGCTGATCGACGTCGCAGCCCCGGTTGAGCGCGATGTGGTAGGCGAATAACTGGAGCGGGGCAGCGACGACGATGGGGCTAAAGGGATCGCTGCACTCGGGGACGTAGATGACATCGTCGCAATGTTTCCGGATTTCTTCGTCGCCAAGGGTCGCAATCGCGAGCATGATGCCGCCGCGGGCACGGATCTCCTGGATGTTCGACAAGACTTTTTCGTACACCGGGCTTTGTGTTGCGATACAAATCATCGGGACGCGGTCGGTGATCAGGGCGATGGGGCCGTGTTTCATCTCGCCGGCGCCGTACCCTTCCGCATGGATATAGCTAATTTCCTTCAGTTTCAACGCCCCTTCCAGCGCGCTGGGAAGGTTATATCCGCGGCCCATGAAGAAGGCGCTCTGCGGGTCACGATAGCGCGCGTCGGCGGCGCAGCGGATGATGTCTTCCTGATTTTCGATGCACCATTTCAGCTTGGTCGGGATTTCTCGGAGTTCCTCGATCAACGTGGCGGAGCGGTCCCCGTCCAACGTGCCGCGCAGCTTCCCGAGGTAGATTGCGAGCAGGGCGAATGCGGTTATCTGGGACGTATAGGCTTTGGTCGAGGCGACACCGATTTCGGGACCGGCCTGGGTGTAGATGACGCCGTCGGATTCGCGCGTAATACTGGATCCGACGGCGTTGACGACCGAAAGAACTTTCGCGCCCTTCGCCCGGGCGATTCGGATGGCTTCGAGCGTGTCGGCCGTTTCCCCCGATTGCGAGACCGGTATGACAATCGAGCCTGGCGGAATGATGGGGTCGCGATACCGGAATTCCGAAGCGGTGTCGACCTCTACGGGGACGCTGGCGAACGATTCAATAAGCCGCTTGCCGACCAGGCTCGCGTGCCAGGCTGTGCCGCAGGCGACCACGAAAATCTTGCCGCATGCGCGCAGGTCGTCGTCCATCGAGACGCCCTCGAATTCCACATGCCCCGAGGCGGAAATACGGTCCTGCAGCGTCATGCGCAAGACATCAGGCTGCTGGTAGATCTCTTTGAGCATGAAGTGGGGATAGCCGTCTTTTTCAGCGGCCGCGTCATCCCATTCAATGGTCTCTATGGTGTACTCCTGCGCTTCGCCGTTGATATTTTCCACGCGCACGCCGTCCTGGCGCACTTCGCACACATGACCATCCTCAAGGTAGAACACCCGGCGCGTGTAATCCATGATGGCGGGCACATCGGATGCGATATACGCTTCGCCTTCGCCGATACCGACGATGAGGGGGCTACCGCTTCGGGCCCCGATGAGGACATCGGGATTGTCTCGTGCGATGACGCCAAGGGCGTAAGAACCTTTGAGGCGGCGTATGGCTTTCTTGACTGCCTCGAAGAGATTGCCCTCGTAATAGCTCTGGATGAGGTGCGCGATGGTCTCCGAATCGGTTTCGGTTCGAAATTCCACGCCTTTGGCTGACAACTCTTCACGAATCTGCTGGTAATTCTCGATAATTCCGTTGTGGACGATAGCGATTTCGTTCGATGCGTCCATGTGCGGGTGGGCGTTCGCTTCCGTGGGAGGGCCGTGTGTCGCCCACCGGGTATGGCCCATGGCGAGCGGTCCGGAAAGCGGTGTTTGCGCAAGCGCCTCGTCAAGGTTCGCAAGCTTGCCTTCGCGTTTGACCGTGGAAAGGTGGCCATTTTCCACAACCGAGACCCCTGCCGAATCGTACCCCCTGTATTCCAGCCGGCGCAGTCCGCTCAGCACAACTTCAACGCCGTCCCTCGGTCCGATATAACCAACAACTCCGCACATGCAACTTAGATCCTCTTCGTATTCTCGGTCTACCGCCAAGTCGGCGGCGGGGCTAGGGGCGGGGAGCCCAAGGTGAGCTTATACTATAGCGCCGCTCGGGCAAGCAAATGATCGGTTGTTTTGCGCACATCGGGAGTTGATACGATTCGACTTCTCGCGACTAGACGGAACACTTGGCGATCAGGGTACAATACGCTCCGGGTCAGGAACCAGAAGAAATACTCAGATGCACCGCGTCCCATACCAGGCGGCGTGCGGGCCTCTATGACAACTTCCGAAGGAGAGACGGTTTGGATAGCGAATTTAAGGCAAAGATTGACGCGCGGGATTACACGGTGGCGGTTATCGGGCTGGGCTATGTCGGGCTGCCGCTTGCCATGGCATGCGTTGAATCTGGGTTTAAGGTTTTGGGGTTGGACATCGACGCGTCAAAGGCCGAGCAGCTCCTCGCCGGAAAGTCGTATTTCAAGCACATACCGGACGAGAGCGTGGGACGGCTGATTGCGTCCGGGCGATTTGACGCGAGCACCGACTTTGCAAAGCTTTCCGAAACGGATGCAATCCTCCTTTGCGTGCCGACCCCGCTGACCAAGAATCAAGTTCCGGATATGTCGTTTATTATTTCCACGGCTGACTCGATCGCGCCTTACCTGCAGAAGGGGCAACTGGTGGCGCTCGAATCGACCACCTATCCGGGAACGACGACGGAGGTGCTGCGGCCCATTTTGGAAAAAGGCGGCCTGCGCTCGGGAGAAGATATATTCGTCGCGTACTCGCCCGAGCGCGAAGATCCGGGGAATATCTCTTTTTCGACGTCGACGATTCCAAAGGTCGTGGGCGGCGACGGACTCGAGGCTTCGGAGCGGGCGGTCTACCTATACGAGCAAATCGTGTCCGAAGTGGTGCCGGTCTCCACCACGGAAACCGCCGAAGCAGTCAAGTTGACGGAGAACATATTCCGCTGCGTGAACATCGCCTTGGTGAATGAATTGAAGGTGATCTATTCGAAGATGGGAATTGATGTTTGGGAGGTGATCGACGCCGCGAAAACGAAACCCTTCGGGTTTATGCCGTTCTACCCGGGGCCGGGTCTGGGGGGGCATTGCATCCCGATCGATCCATTCTACCTCACCTGGAAGGCGCGGGAGTACGGTTGCGCGACACGCTTCATCGAACTGGCAGGGGAAATCAACGTGGGCATGCCGGAGTATGTGCTGCGCAGTTTGATGGCCGCGCTCAACGATTTTGGGAAGGCCTTGCGCGGCTCATCGATTCTGTTGCTCGGCATGGCCTACAAAAAGGATGTGGACGATTTGCGCGAGAGCCCCTCGCTGGTGCTGCTCGAGGGTATGCTCGAAGCGGGCGCGAATGTGGACTTCCACGATCCCTACGTCCCCACCATCAAAGTGACGCGCAAGCACGCAGGGGTCGCAGGCCGGACAAGCGTCGAGCTGTCTGCGGAAACATTGGAAACGTACGACGCCGTCCTCATCGCAACAGACCATAGCAGCGTGGACTATCAGCATCTAGTCGATCACGCGCAGTTAGTCGTAGACACGCGCAACGCGACCAAGGATGTGGTGCAGGGCCGCGAGAAGATTGTGAAGGCGTAGTCCGCGGCGCTCCTCGTGGCTAGGTTACAAAGGCGCTATAGGCCGGCGCGCTCGGTTAAGTCGGCCCCCCCTGACTCCGCCAAACCCCTTCAAAAACCCGCAGGGTTCCGCAACGGTGCGTAGCCCCCACGCCTGCTCACGCGCGCTTTGCATGTGTGCATCTGGTGTGGTAGCGTTAGCGGCGATCAACACGGCCTGTGAAGGTTGAACTTCACAACAATATTTCTTTGAAAGAGCCAACGCTATGCCCGATTCGGACCCCGACATTTATCCGCTTTCCCCGCTACAGCAGGGGATGGTTTTTGAAACCCTGGCATCGGAACGGCCTGGCGCAGCGGTCCAGCAGCAGCACTACACCTTCCGCGAACCCTTAGACTTTGACCGCATGGCCGAGGCCTGGAAGACAGTCTTTCATAGCCATGAGGTGTTGCACACTCGGTACTGCCGCTTGGATGATGGGGATGTCGCGCAGACCATCGATCCGACGGCCTCGCTCGATCCCAAGTATCTCAACTGGCGCGACGTGCCCGATTGCGATCTGGACGAGAAATTAACAGCATTTATTGCAGCCGACCGCGAGCAGGGCTTTGACCTTTGGACAGCTCCGCTCGTGAGATTAACCCTGGTGGACGTCCGAGAAGATCTGTTCTACGTATTCTGGACCTTTCACCACTCGGTGTTGGACGGTCGATCCCACACGATTATCCTAGACGAAGCCATCGAGCTGTGGGATGGGGCGAGCTCGGGGCAACCGCCCGAGCCACCGGCCCCCAGGTACTCCTATCGTGAATATATTGAGTGGCTCGATGGGCTCGACAAAGAGGCCATCCTTGAATATTGGCGCAACTATTTAGCGGGTATCGAGGCGCCAACACCCATCGTGGAAGTGCTCGATGCCAAAGAAACAACGCTGCCGAGATTCGTGCATGAAACTCGGACCATTGACAAGGAAACGTCGGACGCGATTCGTGGGCTGGCGTCTGCGGCAGAGGTAACGCTCAACACCGTCATGCAGGGAGCCTGGGCACTCCTACTTCATCAATACACTCGAGAGCCCGACGTTGTATTCGCGGCCACCCGGGCGTCGCGCGTTACTCCTCTGCCTGGGATGCGCGATCGCATCGGATTGTTCATGAAGACGCTCGCGGTAAGAATCTCCTGTGCCGAAGACATGCCGATGCGCGAGTGGTTGCAGCGTATTAGGCACGACCATATAGCCCACCGAGACTTCGAGCAGATTGGCGTACAAGACCTGCTGCGCTGTTCCGAGTTGCCCCCTGGAGTCTCCCTCTTTAGTTCGATTCTCCTCTTTGAAAACCAGCATTCGCAGGTAACCATGCGGAGTAGAGGTGGAAAGTGGGCAGAGCGCTCCTCAGACTCATATGGACAAACCGGTTTTCCGCTGACGGTGTACGGCTACGGGAATCCCGAAATCTTTCTAAAGCTTGAATACGATGAATCGGTCTTCTCGCGAGACAAAATGGAACGGTTTTATGACCATTTTGTGCAAATACTATGCCGCATGCCCACCGAGGAACTGGGCTCTCCCACCCGCATCCCCATGCTCACCAGCGCCGAGTTGGATCGGATAACGGAGGAGTGGAACGCGACCGATGTCGACGTCCCGAAAGACTTGCTCCTGCACGAGCTGTTCGAGGAATCGGTGCGGAAGGATCCGGGACGCATCGCGGTCGAGTTCGAGGGCGAGTCACTTACCTACGCGGAATTAAACAGTCGCGCCGACGACCTCGCAGAGTCCCTGTGGAAGGCTGGAGTTCGGGCGGGGGATCTCGTCGGCGTTAGTGTCGAACGTGGTATTGGAATGGTGGCTGCCTTGCTCGGGGTATTAAAGGCGGGCGCTGGCTACGTCCCGATGGATCCGGCCTATCCCGAAGCCCGGCTTCAGTATATGCTCGAAATGTCAGCAGCGTCGGTTGTCATTACCCATCCTCACTTGACGGAGGTATATTCCTCCACCGAAGTTCGCTTTGTACAGGTTGACCTGAGCGGCGGTCTCTTGGAATCGCCGGAGGGCCATTCCGCCGGTGGCGCCGAATCCCGATCCGCCTCCCCCGAAGACCGGGCCTACGTCATTTTTACCTCCGGCTCCACCGGGAAACCCAAGGGCGTTCAGGTACCGCATCGCGCGGCGGTCAATTTCATAAAAAGCATGGTAGAGGAACCGGGGATTACCCCAGACGACGCCCTTGTCGCCGTAACCACCTTGTCTTTCGACATTCATGTGTTGGAAATCTTTGGCCCGCTGAGTGTGGGCGCGCGGGTGATCGTCAGCAGCAGAGAGACGGCGACTGACGGGTGGAAACTTCTTGAGCTGATACAAGAAAGCAAGGCCACCATCATGCAAGCCACGCCGATGACGTGGCGTCTGCTCGTCGAGGGCGGGTGGGACCACTCCGCGCCCCTCAAGGCGCTGGTCGGGGGGGAGGCGCTACCGCGCGACCTGCTCGCAGACCTGCTTACGCGCGCGGGTCAAGTCTGGAATATGTATGGCCCCACGGAGACCACGGTCTGGTCGACCTGTTGCCAAATCACAGACGCCACGGCACCGATCCTCATCGGGAAACCCATCGCCAATACCCAAACCTATATCGCGGACGCTCACCTGAACCCACTTCCGGCGGGGATCCCCGGCGAGTTGTTGATAGGGGGGCGTGGGGTGACGCTTGGGTACATTGGGCGGCCCGACCTAACCGAGGAGAATTTTGTACCCGACGCCTTTTGTCCGGAGCAAGGGTACCCGCTGTATCGAACGGGCGATCTGGCTGTTCAGGCTGACGACGGAAGCCTTCGATACTTAAGGCGTTTGGATACCCAAGTAAAAATAAAGGGCTATCGGATAGAACTCGCGGAGATCGAGGAGGCTCTGTCCAACCATCCCGGCATCCGCACCTGCGCCGTAAACGTTGTGGAGATGGGCAGCACGCAGAACCTTGTGGCCTACTATGTGTCCGAAGACGACACCGAGGCGCCTGACGATCAATTGCGGCAGCACCTTCACGAATCCCTACCGGACTATATGGTCCCCAGCCACTTCATGCACCTCGAGGTGCTTCCGCTGACGCCCAACGGGAAGATTGACCGAAAGGCATTGCCCAAGCCCACCAGCACGGCGACGGAAAGTACTCAGCCTGAGGAAACGGCTTCGACCCCACGCGAGAAAGAACTCGCCGAGATTTGGCAGGAGGTCTTGGGGTTGGAGACGGTGAGCGTCAACGAGGATTTTACAAGCCTCGGGGGTGATTCGCTGACCTCCATGCGCGTGCTCTACCGGATGACGAAACTGGGAATCGATGAAAGAACATGCCGAGGCATGTTCCAGGGAATGACGATCCGCGAGATAGCCCACCATTCCATGGTGTCACCCGATGACGCGGCGTCGGGCATCCAGAACTTCTCGAACACCCGCGCCGATGGCAGCAATCCGGAAAAGACGGCCCTGAGAGTTGTGAGCCTCATGCGCGGGTGCTTGGTTGCGTTGGTTGTTGCGGCCCACTGGTCAGCCGGGGTGGTCGAACGACTGCCCGAGAATTTTGCCATCCTTCAACAGATACTCGCCCCGGTATTCAAACTCGTGACGCCCGGATTCGCCATCGTTTTTGGTGTGAGCCTCGGTTATATCTACTTTCCACTCTTTCAAAAGGACCCGAAGAGAACATTTGGAATGCTTCGGATGGGGTGCGCCATGCTCTCGGGGGCGATACTGCTTCTAGCCGTGATGACGATCGGAGAAGATCTTATAGATGGCAAAGCCATTACCTCAACGGTGTTCTTCAATTCCTTCTACAGCGCGTTGATGTACTATCTATTGGCTATCGCCACGATGCCGCTCTGGTTCAAGGTGATCGCGGCCACCAAGTACCATATTCTGGCCTGCATCGCGTTGGCGTTGGTCATGTTCATCGCGTACCGCCTGGCAATGGGACTGCTGGTGGGCAAGGAATTTACTGGTTTCGTTCAACTCTGCAAACTGATGGCCGTTGCCAAGTTCAATTACTTCAACATGAGCGTCGGGGCCTTGGGGGGTGTAGCCTTGGGGCTCCACCTCAAACACAACGCCCATCTCTCCGGGCTCCCGTCCACCTATGCGATGGTGGGGGCGGCGCTGCTCTTTGCGGGCGCAGTGCTCTATCTTTCTACCGGCGATATCGGGAGATGGCTGCAACGATCCCCTGGAATTTCACTCTGGATGTGGATTTTCTACGGCGGGTGTATCTGTTCTTGCTACGGAGCGTTTCTGGTGCTGATTCGGAATGACGCCCGGTTCGGCTCCGCACTACAAGGCGCGATTCGCTGGGTTGAAATGGCCGGGCAATGCGCTCTACCTATATGGATTTTTCACCACCTGATCATCAGCCTCAAGGACCTTCTGGACCAAGTCGGTGTGCCTGACTTAATCGCTCTGGTGATCGTATTGGCGCTCTTTTTCGGCATGAGCTATACCTTCATGAAAAAGCTCTACAACCTCTACTACGGTTCCTTGTACGCCTAACCCAGATTCAGGCGTTAGCGCTAGAATTGCTTTTCGTAGGATTCGGCGTTTTTCGTTTCATCCGTGTCGATCCAATAACTATCACCCTCCGGGCGTTTCAACAGGAGCGGGTCGCGTCCCAGTCCGCGTCGAAACAGGCCGATAGGCGTGAGCACGCCATAGTAGACCATAGCCAGCAGCACACGGCTGACAATATTACCCATGACGAAGGCAATGCTCATCCAGGCCCAATAGATGGGCAGGGCTATCTTTGCGCCCGTCAACCCGATAGCGCCCGTGACTCCACCAAAGGTATAGCAGCCTATCGCCACGGCCGAATGCTGACGCCAAAGAAATATGCTTCCGATGATTCCGAATCCGACAATCATCGCCGCGCCGAATTTCCGCAACTCCGTGGCGTTCGGCTTCCAGTTTATTTGTACCATCGACATGCCGCAAATCTCCGTGAACGGTGGCCTAGAAAAGCGTATAGATAAACGGGGCCGCTGAGCCACTACCTAAAACAACCAACGCCGCCAACAGCAAGAGGACGATGATGATCGGCATCATCCAGAAGAGTTTTTTTTGCCATACAAAATCAGCAAACTCGGCCACGATTCCACGACGTTTAGCCATTGTACTTTCCTTTCGGATACGTTTTGCATCTAGCCGAGATTACCCATATGGACCCGTCGGCGACCGGAGCCAATGAGATTGAAGC
>JAPYPO010000096.1 GCA_029937645.1 Candidatus Hydrogenedentota bacterium | reverse complement strand
CAGAGGGCGAGAAATTGCTTGAAATGCTTCGGTTCGCCTCTCTGTCAGCCGTAACCCAGCGTCACGCTGTGGACGTCAATATCGACGGCCAACGGGGATTGTGCTGGGTATCTCTTTCGCGCGCCACGCTTCCATGGCTGGAAAACCAAGAGGAAGCCCGTACCCGGACTCTCGCAACTCTTAAATTGCCCGACACCGTTCAGATTTTTATGTACCGCGGCGAGAAGACGGAGTACACGATGGGCGCTTCGCAGCGATGGGAGCGGTTTAGCTTCCGTGGAAACGGCGGCTCGGAAAACATCGCTATCGTGTTGACCGATTCCCGCGAGAAGCAGTACACACTGGATATCACCGCCCCGACGGGCGAGATCCTCGTACGGAAACAATAGGCCATGGCTGTTCCCATCCGATATGATCCCCGCGCCGGATTTTCGCTCATAGAACTTGTCGTTTCCTTGGCAATCTTTTCCATCGGCGTTTTGGCCTGTGTCGAACTGTACACCACCGCATTCCGATCGACTTCGGATTCTCTTGACTATACGCAGGCCGTCTTTCTCGCTGACGGACTCCTCGAAGAAACCATGATGGATGACTTCTTGATGGTATCCACGGACAGCGGAGATTTTGGGACGAGTTACCCACGCCACTTTTGGGAACTGGAAGTAGAGGAAACGGATCAAGACGGACTGCTCAAGATTCATCTGGTGGTGACCTGGACCGCGCGCGATATCCAGAAGCAATATGAACTGACTACACTTCATGCGGACCGGGAAATCTTCGGAGCGTCTCTCCTATGATCGGGAACCGTGGCTTCACATTGGTCGAATTGCTCTTGGCGACTTCTTTGCTGACGCTCCTCATGGGTGCCGGATTGGCCGCGTTAACGGCTGGAACCCAAATGGCTTCCAAAGCCGATCGCTACAACAGGATGATCAGCCGCGGCCAGGCGGCTCTCCAGGCGATGAGCAAGGACATCCGCGCCGCCGTGGAACATGACGAGATTTATCTCGTATCGCTTGATAGGCAGAACGAGGGCAAGGACACGGACACCCTGGACTTCATCACCGGCAGAAGACCGCTTATGGATCAGGAGGATCAGGTGTCTACGGGCCGTTGTGAGGTAGGCTATTTCATCGAGAACGACCCGGATGTGGAGCATCACTGGCTGCTGAGGCGAGAAGATGGCAGCATCGACGAAGATCCCTTCGAGGGGGGCACCGTGACATTGCTGGGCCCCTATGTGACCGAATTGAACCTCCAGTTCTACGACGGACTCTTTTGGCAATCGGGTTGGGAATTGGAAGAGAAAAAACAGCCCATGATCGTTTACATCGAAATCGTAATCGTGGATGAGGATAAAATTGAAAACTCAATTACATTTAGCCGCTCCGTGCCCATCATCGCAGGCTAACGCCCGGAGCAGCGACGGCATGGCCCTGATATTTACCCTGTGGATTATCGTTCTACTCACAGCCGTTGCGTTTGAGATGTCCTTCAAGGGGCATCTCCGCGCGCAGCTGACGGCCACCGTGGGAGACACCACCAAAGCATTTTTCTTGGCCCGGGCGGGTGTGGAGAAGGCGCTCGCGGATCTAGCCTCCATGGAATCGACGCTCCAAGCGCAATTTGAAATGAGAGAAGACGGGGACTTTTTATACCAAAATATCGAGTTGGGTGAAGGCTCCTACACGCTGTACGTGGGAGAAGATGAGGACGCTGCGCCGCTGTACGGAATGCTGGATGAGTCCTCCAAACTTAACGTGAATACGGCGGACGCGAGCGTATTGGAGAAACTGCCGGGCCTGGAGGGGGCGGTCGCCGCCTCGATAGCCGCGTTCAGACAAGACGATCCCTTTCATGACCTTGACGAACTACTTCTTATCGAGGGGATGGACCGAACGGTCCTCTACGGAGAGGACCAAAATGGGAACGGCATATTGGATCCCAATGAGGACGATGGCGATCAAGGATGGCCGCATGACAATTCGGATGGCAGGCTTGACCTCGGGGTGGCCGCGTATCTAACCACATGGTCAGCGTCTCTCGAACGTACGGCAGAGGGGGAAGACCGCGTTGACATTACTACGGCGAGCGCGGAGAACATTTCCAATTCAATCGACGAAATCTCGCTGCAACAGGCGCAGTCCATAGTGGCTCATCGTGGGAACAATGAGTTTTCCTCGGTATTGGATTTGTACGACGTGGAACTTGTCGAGCAAATTCAGGAAGAGGGCCAGAGGCCCGAAGGACCACAGCCCCAAAATCAGCCCCCTCAGCCGGGAAACGCCAGCCGAGGAGAACGCGGAAACCCGGAAGAACGTCCGCAGAACGAGCAGCGGCAAGGCCCACCCTTTGATCCAAGGCAGCAAGCCCAAGGCGATCAAGGTCGGAATAGTAACAACGCCCAGACTGCGGAAGGACAAGACAACCAGACTCAGCCAACGACGAGAAGTACGGGCAGGAAGGCTTTTGATGAGGATGCGGTAGCGAAGATAGCGGATTTATTGACGGTGGAAACTGAGGAGGTTTCGGCGGGGCTTGTGAATATAAATACGGCCTCGCTTGATGTAATTGCATGTCTGCCGGGGTTGGACGAATCGATGGCAGGGGCAATCGTGGACGAGCGGCGTGGACGGGAGGGAGGGTTCACGACGGTCATGGAGTTGCTTTCGGTTGCTGGAATGAGCCGGGAGAAGTTGAAGGCGTTGTACAAACTGGTAGCCGTGCGCTCCGATGTGTTTACGGTGAGATCTTTTGGGGTACTGGGACGCGGCACGACGCATGTTGGCGTTAGTGCGGTCGTTGACCGGACGGGCTCCAGCGCAAAAATTCTATATTGGCGGGAGCATGAATAGGGTATTCATTTACCACTGAATTCGGAGACTGCATTTCGTGTCTTTACAAGAAAAAGTTAAGAACTTCGGGAGCTTTGCAACGCGCCTAGTGCGCGGCGCTGAAAGCCTGGGGCTGGCGGGAAAAGGGTCCGAGGGAACGAAGCGTGTATTGGTTGTGGAACAGGCGGCGGGGAAGAGATGGAAAATGGTGGAGGCGAAGATCGATGCCGATGGGATACGGGTGACGGGCGCGCGGTCTTTTGAAGATGGGATTGAGGGAAGCGCCTCGGAGATGGTGGCCGACAAGAACAGATCGACGGTGGTACTCGTGCCCAATTCGGGCAAATCTGTCTGTAGAGTTCTTGAGATCGGCGATGCTCCTCTCGGCCAACTCGATCACATGGTTGCCTTGCGGTTAGAGGCCGAGTTGCCGTATCCCGTGACGGACAGCGTGTGGGCTTATAAACCGATAAAGAATGGGAAGGATACCATTGCGAGCGTATCGGTTATCGCCGTCGCATCCGACGAGGTCGCCTCGGCCGAATCCGAACTTGCGAAGGAAGGCATTCGGGGCATCGCCATGGAATTTGCAGCGGGAGGCCTGGCCGAGCTTGCCAACGCATCCGGTTCCTCCACGGGAACGATCGCGGTAGCCAAGTTGGATCATGGCGAAGCTATCCTGGCAATCGCGCACGATGCCGTCCTCTGCTACGTCCGGCATATCCGCGTACCCCCCATTCCGGAAGAGGGCGACTCCTCCACGAAAGAGTGGGCAAGGGCGTTGGGGCAGGAATTGCGCCAATCCATATACGATTACACGCTACGGAACGGAAGCAAAGCCCCGAGCGAACTGATGGTAACGGGCGAGCGCGTGGGCGTGGAGGGGAGCGTCGAAGCCCTTGGCGCGCACTTGGATATTCCCGTCGTGCTGATCGACAATCCCGGCGTGTTCGATCTATCCAAGCCGGAATCAATCGAGGGCGACTTTCTTGCAGATTATTCCGTGTCGGCGGGCGCTCTGGTTGCCATGCGCCGCCGAATGCTTGGCCAGCCCACGGCCGCACCGCCCCTTCGGCGCAAACGCCGGGCATTCGAATCGGTGGAGTGGGATAAGCGGCGTTTTCGGCTCTTCAGTCTCAACGCCGTTCTCCTTCTTTTATTCACCGCCTCACTATTTGGGGTGCAATCGTTGCGCCTAAATTCCGCCGATCGCCTCGTGCGCGAAAGCCAACCGTTGTTGCAGGGCTTGGAGCGGAACCGCGAAGAGGTAGACATTCTCCTATTCGAAGATCGGCGGCGGCGATCGGTACTCGATACGATGATGGCCTTAAGTGAGGCACTGCCTCCTGAGATCAAGATTGAGACGCTGGCCATCGATTCCCGCGGAAAAATATCCATCAGCGGAAAAGCGAAAACGGTCGAAGTGGCTTCCGATACGGCCATTGCGGCTTTAAGAGACTCGGCATTTTTCATCAATCCAAAATTCAACGGAGCCACCAGAGAGAAAAATGAGTTTAGCTTCCAAATGACCTGTGAACTTCGCAGCGGCGGCCGGAGAATTCGAAAATGAACCTTCAAGGACGAGACAAACGAGCGGTGATGCTCGGCACCGGCCTCGCGCTATTTGTTCTCATAGTGGGGTACGTACTCATACCGATGGGCCGAACCTGGGCGAGCAATCAGGATAGGCTCACCTCAAGGCAAGAGCAGATTGCTACACTGAAGGGGCGTGCCAAATCTCAAGAGTCCCTCGTGATTCGGCGGAATGCCCTCGTAACGCGCCTCGGGTCGATATTCGGAGCGGGCGAGGCCGCCGGCGGATCGAACCCTACCAACGAAACCGAGCCCGCCCCGCCCAATTTGGCATCCCATAAAAGCGGCAGCTTGGCGGGTTATATCGAGCAGACCGCCGAAAAGGCCGGTATCAAGATAGGGCGCATCACCCCGCGTCGGATGTCCAGCGGAAGAAAATCCGGTAAGCACTTTCGTCCGGTCACGCTCCAAGTTAAAGTCGAAGCCAACCCGGTCAGTTTCATCACGATGCTGGCCGCTCTCGAGGGGGGCGATTACCTGGTCGTCATAAATTCCCTGCAACTGCGCCGCAATATTACGAAGGGTGACAGTATTAATGCCACCTTCGAGGTCGTGGGCTATGAGGCTGTGGAGAAAACGTCATGAGACCTTACATCGACCTGCTCAAGGCATACCTTAAAAAGTGGGAGACGGAACGCTACCTGGAAGTACTGCTCGCTGTCCTGGCGGTCCTGCTCTTGTTCCAAGGGGTTAGAGGTGTTTCCGCGATGATTCAAGCCGGCACCGTCCTGCGTTCACTCGAAGAAAGCAACGCGGCCCCCCCGAAACGAGCCGTGAGCGATGGAGTCGAGCCCTATAGAGCCATGCTCGACAAAGGGACATTTGGGAGAGTGCCCGGAAAGCAACCGTTGAAAGTATTCGGAATTCTAGGCGACTCCGCGCTCATAGGATCGGATCCGAATAGCGCCAAACTGTATTCGATAAACGCCGAGTTGCCCGGCGGTGAGAAACTGGTCGAGATTGGTCCAAACAGCGTCGTGCTCGAGAATGAAGAGAAAGAACACACGCTAACCGTGTTTCCCGTGCCTGCAGCGCCCAAGGCTAATTCCGGAGCCCCATAGGCCCATGCCCGAATATCCCAAAACGCTGCTCGATGCGATCGAAACCACTAACTAGAAGGAGTTATCGCAGTGAATATTGATGACAGGAATAAATCGCGCACGATGCCATTCCTCCTGGCTGTGTGCGCCGTGATCTTAGCGAGCGGGTATGCCCCAGCTCAACAGGCGGACGATGCGGCTGCTGCGGACGCAACAGCCACCGACGCAACAGCCACCGACGCAACAGCCACCGACGCAACAGCCACCGACACCGTTGTCGTCAATCTCAATAACGTCAAGATCGACCATGTTGTCAAGTTCTTAAGCGATATAACCGGCTTAACCGTCATCAAGCAGAAAGACGTGCAAGTTCAGCTAACCGTCGTCAGCCCTGCCCCCGTAAGTCGCGAAAAGGCATTCGCGTTGGTCAGTGAGGCACTGTCGCTCGAAAAAGTCGCCGTCGTGAGGGGGCAGGACAGCATCAGGATCATTCCCGTCGCCCTCTTGTCCGACGTGGTTGTCGATCTGCTGCCCGCCGATACAAAGGAATTGACCGGCGGGATCGGAAGAGCCATGATTCCCATCCGATTCGCTGATGTCGCCGAGATAGAAAAGGTCGTGAAAGAACTTCTCAGCAACAGCGGATCGCTCGTCGCCGATCCCTCATCGAAACAGATCATGGTGACGGATAGCGTACAGCGCATCAATTCCATCAGGGAGGTCGTAGAACAACTCGATGTCCTCAATACGGACCAACGTCAGATCAAAGTATTCGAGCTAAAGCACGCCGACCCCAAGGAATTGGCACCGATACTGAAGTCCGTACTGGGCGTTTTAGTTAAGAAATCGAACGGCCCAGCGCCGGGACCACCGAAGCCACAGCCGGGACGGCCACAACAAAAGGGCGGCCAAAAGCCCCAACCCGGCAGCGGCGTGCTGGAAGTTGTACCCTACGCTACGGCGAACTGGCTCGTGGTCGTTGCACCGGAGGATATTCTCGCGGCCGCCATACCCTTGGTCGAGGAATTCGATAGAGAGAAACCAAAGGAACTGTTTCTCCACTCCATATCGATTGAATATGCAGATGTCAGAGCGATCGCCCGTGCGCTGATGCCCCTTTTTCAAAAGCAACCTCAAAAACGGGTCCAGGACACCGTCGAGATTACCTATGACGAGAGGTCGAGTATGCTCGTCGTACTCAGTTCGAATGAAAATTTCGAACAAATAAAGAGCCTCGTGAAGGAGTTGGACACCGAAGATTCGGTTCAGATGGATACGAGATCCTATAGTTTGAAATACGCGGACGCCGCGGATATCGCCGAACAATTGAACGAGTTGCATTCCCTCAACGATTCTAATTCCCGCTTCGGCGGGTTCATTTTCTTTAGTAGGTCAGGCGGCCAGCCAAGAACGCGTTTCGTTCCCGAACACCGCACCAATTCCATCATCGTCAACGCACGCCCCAGCGAATTCGAGAGTATAGAAGCGTTAATTGAGAAATTAGATACGCCTCTCGACGCCGACCAGGTAGCGCCCCGGATCGTGCCTGTGCATTACATTGACGCCAAGGAAGTCACCGAAGTATTGAACGAAGTATTTGGTATTGAACAATCCTCTGGACTGTCGGGATATTACGATTACTTGTACGATTCCGATAGCGAGAAGGATGTCGCCCGCCTGTATGGAAAAGTTCGATTCGTGACGGAAGCCACAACCAATTCCGTCATCGTGACAACCAACAACGTCGAGAATTTCCCGATCATCCTCGATTTTATTCGACAGTTGGATATCATGAGTCCCGATGCGGGAAACACCATGGTCATTCATTTACAGCACGCAAACGCCAGTGAGATTGCCAATCAACTCAACATCGTCTTTGCGCTCGAAGGCTCAAGGATGCCGCAGCAACAACAACAAGGGCAAAGACAAAACCAGAACCAAGAACAGCAGCAACAGCAGCCACCGCAACCGGCGTTCTATTCGTGGCTGTTTGCAAGCAGGAACACCACAGAGGAAAAACGGCTCATTAGCAATCTCATCGGACAAGTGAGAGTCGTGCCCGACATCCGAACGAACGCGCTCATGATATCAACGGCGCCCCAGAACTTTCCGTTGCTCGAGAACTTGATTTCAGAGCTCGATATTTCCTCTCCCAAAGTGCTGGTCCGTGTGCGCCTGATCGAGGTTACGACAACCGACGTCTCCAGAATCGGCACCCGCTTCACCTCCGATCCATCCACTCTGGAGTCAGACGACTTCGATAACGGCGTGCTTACTAGCCTCGGCAGCATTTGGTCTGATGCGAACAGTCAAGGAACGATTCTAGGTACCGCAAACGTGGACATAAGTCTTCTCATCCAATTTCTGGGACGCAACGCGACTACACGCATTATGGCAACGCCCTCGCTCACGATGAATAACAACGAGAGAGGTGAAATCTTCGTGGGCTCACGAATTCCCTTCATCACCAATAGCCAGACGACTCCGGAGGGCGCCCTAAACCAATCCTTCGAGTACCGAGACGCGGGAACCACTCTCACCATAACACCCAACATCAATGAACTTGATAAGGTGGAAATGGATATCGAGCTGGAATCGTCGCAGATTCGCCCTGGAGAAGTACTTTTTGGCGGCTTCATTATAGATACGAGGCAGTTTAACACCGAAATGGCAGTAAACAGCGGAGACACGATCGTCATAGGCGGCATCCTGAGGGAGAGCGACGCGAAGGGCGTTCGCCGTGTTCCCCTAATCGGCCGCCTTCCGATTCTAAGCCTAGCCTTCAGCAAGAAGGACAGAAAAACGGAAGTCACGGAACTTATCGCCTTTATCACCCCGACGGTTCTGCGAGATGCGGACGCCGATATGGCCGCAACCAAGGACGCGGCACGCCGATTCCCCAACATCCAAGAGTGGCGTCCACTTGTGGATATTTCCGACGAAACCGTTGACTCCAGCGAGCCCGTTGACGCTCCGAAAAAACGGTCGAAGTGGCATCGACGCGGCAAGCCGTAATAAAACCTAAGAGCTGCGGAATCCTTTCTAGGGCGATTCCTAGACGGCACCTTTCTTGGTGTCCGGGCGATAGCCGGGTCCCGGCCTATGTCGGGATTGCTTTTTCTTCCCTTTCTTATTCGACGTGGCAGGGACGGTGTGGACGTACTCTCCCCGGAAGCGTTTATTGGCGTCGTTCCGCCGGCGTTCGAGCGCTTCAGGTGGTGGAGTGGCCGGTATCAGGCTGTCGCAACCCTTCCCGATGAGGTCCGTTCTCTTTGCTTGTACAAGCGCCTTGCGAACTTCAAAGTAGTTTTCGGGTTTGAAAAACTGCATCAGAGCCCGCTGGAGCTTGCGATCGCGGAGGTGTTTGGCGACGTGAACGGGCTTCTTGGTAAAGGGATCCAGTCCGGTGTAGTACATCGCAGTCGCCACGTCCAGGGGTGCTGGAATAAAATCCTGCACTTGGTCAGGGCGATACCCAGTCCGCTTAAGCATTACGGCCAAGTCGATCATCGCATTGAGATCGCTGCCGGGATGGCTTGCGATGAAGTAGGGAACGATGTATTGCTTCTTGCCGGCTTTGCTCGATTCCTCGTTGAACACTTCCGTGAACTTCTCAAAATCATCGCCCGAGGGCTTGCGCATTAAATTTAAAACACCTGCATCGGTGTGTTCGGGGGCTACCTTCAATAGTCCGCCGACGTGATGCCGGGTGAGTTCTCGCATGTATTCGGGCGAACGGCGGGCGAGATCCATCCGAATGCCGCTGGCCACCATGACCTTCTTGACGCCGTCCACTTTCCGGGCATCCTTCATCAGCTCGACAAGTGGCCCGTGATCCGTCCCAAGCAGTTTGCAGATTTTTGGATGGACGCAGGACTGCCGGCGACACATCGCCTCGACCTCGGGCCGGCTGCATTTCATTTGATACATGTTGGCCGTGGGTCCGCCAATGTCGCTCACGATTCCCTTAAAGTCGGGGTCGTCTCGCATCTGCTCGATCTCGTTGATGATTGAGTCATGGCTGCGGGATTGAATAATGCGGCCTTGATGGGCCGTGATCGAGCAGAAGGTGCACCCGCCGAAACAGCCGCGCATGATGGTCACAGAATCCTTGATCATCTCGCTGGCGGGGATGGGTTCTTCATAGCTTGGATGGGGGCGCCGCGTGTACGGAAGGCCGTAGATCTTATCCATGGCGATTTGGTTAATCGGAAGGCGAGGTGGATTACAGACAACGGCACGCCGATCGTGGAATTGGATCAACCGGCGCGCGTTGTACGGATTGGTTTCGTTGTGAATGATCCGTGTGGCTTCGGCGAAAGCCGTCTTGTCCGCAACAACCTCCTCGTAGCTCGGAAGTGTGATCGCATCATCCGGCGTGGACTCGGAAGCGCCCGCCGCGTAAGCAACGCCGCGCATATCGCGGAGCGATTGTACCGGCTCACCCGCGTCCAGGCGCTGGGCGATGTCGAGAATGATGTCTTCGCCCATTCCAAAGACGACGAAATCAGCTTTTGAATCAAGCAAGATCGAGCGCCGAACTTTGTCGGACCAGTAGTCGTAATGTGCCAGCCGCCGAAGTGACGCTTCGACGCCGCCTGCGATTACGGGCACGCCTTTGTATGCTTGTCGTGCCCGTTGACAGTATGCGAGAGTCGCGCGGTCAGGCCGCAGACCAATCCGGCCGCCCGGCGAATACGCGTCATCGTTTCGTACTTTCTTGTTCGCCGTGTAATGGTTGATCATCGAGTCCATATTGCCGGCGCTGATCGCGTAGAAAAGCCGGGGTCGACCGAATCGCTGCCAGTCGTCCACCGTTTCCCAGTCGGGCTGCGAAACGATACCGACTCGGAACCCGCCCGCCTCCAAAACACGGCCCAATATCGCCATGGCAAAACTAGGATGATCGATGTAGGCGTCTCCGGTGACGAAGACAACATCGATCTCCTCCCAGCCTCGTTGCTCCATCTCGTGCCGAGACATGGGCAACGCGGCTCGTTCTCTCATAGGCACAGGGTGCGTCGGGAGTTGTGCGAGCAGATCAGCCGCAGAGGACGATCTGCTGGCTTTCGGGGGACTAATCATCGAGTCTCCGGCATTCACGGTTGCGGAAGGTCATAGTATACGTTATTCAGCGAGAATATCCGCACGCATATGAACGCACACCATGAATAGGTCGAGGTTCAATGCTGATTAGTAGCCCCTACAACGTGCGCCGCACCTAGCCAAATGCACCACCCAGACTAACGCAACGTTGAGCCAGCGGCTGTGCCGGTGGTTACTGACAAGTAGTCCTTCTTCGCCGATGAAGTAGCATGGCTACCACGACAAGCGTCAGCAGGGCCAAGTCACCCACGCCGCCTAAGCTAGGAGCGCCATCTATCCATAAAGCGCCGCAACCAGGGCCTTCACCCTCACCCTCTCCTTCGCCTTCGCCGACGTCTCCACCGGTCGCCGCGTTGATGAAGTCTTCGAGTGACCCGCCTCCGTTTACAACGACATCGATGTATTCGTCGAGGTTGCTCACCCCGTCGCCGTCGAAGTCGCCGCTGGCCGAATAGGGTTCGTTTTCACCCTTCGCAATGGAGTCGAAGACCAGATAGCCTTCTTCCAACGATTTCCCGGGGACGGCCGATGGCATGAAGGTTCCGTCGATTCCGGTGACGGCCTCGTAGGTGCCGGACAACTCGATCCCGTTCGTCAATAGGAGGGAGCGAACGGCGGCTTGGGTATTCTCACTGATGAGCATTAGTGAGGCGACGGCATGCTTGTATTCGATAAGCTCCGCGAACTGATCCTCGCTTGCTAAGGCCATCGAATTGATATCGAATGCGGTCGATGTCGCAGCCCCGATTTCGAAGAAGGCGTCGAGTGGGCAGACAGCCTTTACCAGCGCGAGCGCGTAGAACTCGGGGAATTCGTCTCCATCGATATCAATACCCGACATGCCGAAGTGATCCTTAAATGCATCGAATTCGGACTGAATCAAGTTAGAGGCGTCGCACAAACTCAAGGCGGGTTCATCCTCGGCAATTCCGCTTCCCAGAAGCGGTACCGTGGCGCCGCCGCCTCCCGATAACGAAAGCGATCTGTTTGCCGCTCCGGACTCGGTTGGGGTGAATCGTACGGCGACCTGATGCGAAGCGCCAGGGAATATGGCGTAGGTCTGCCCCGATACGATGGAATACGGCGGCGAAGTGGACGCT
>JAPYPO010000095.1 GCA_029937645.1 Candidatus Hydrogenedentota bacterium | reverse complement strand
AGGACAGAAATCGACATGCAAGGCTGGGGTTCAGATGGATCCGGTCCCACAATTCCAGGAAGGGCCGAAAAAAAGACTTGCGATCATAGAAATGCGCGAAGTGCCCGTTCATGATACCGATCACCGGGGTCCCCGTAATATAGCCGGCGGTCGACATGGTAAAGGTGCCATCGCAGACCACCGCGTCCGGCTTCTCACGCTCGGTGAGCCGTATCTGTTCCTCAAGGATGCCGTCTAAGGGCGCGAATTTCTGGTGGTTGAGTAAGTCCCAGGCGGATACAATCGGACCATACTTCAGATGACGATCCCAGAAATACGGCCAATCAAATTCCATGCATTGCGTCGTCGAAAACCCCTCCTCCCGGCACATCGAAAGGTAGGAACGCGGGTCCTCATGTTCGCCGGCGAAGATCACCTCATGACCTCGGGATCTCACGATGCGGGCGACTTCGATCATGCGCGAAGGATGGGCAAGGACCCAGCCATTAGGGAAGAACAAAAACTTCATCGCTCGATGGGGCTCTCTGTTTTCTGGGAGGCCGCACCCGTCACGTCTCCATCCCGCTCCGTCGAATTGAAACTCAATTCCTCCGCCAGCGCCGTCCCCAGTTCGCCACGTTCCTTGAGGGCAACCGGCGAATTGTGCCGCCCGCTTGGCACGGGCCTCAGTTTCACTTGGGGAAAGCGCCGTAGGCTTTCCGCGTGACGACTATCGGGTCCGCTTCGTTCGCCATAGATAAGGGTTGCATTCGGCCGGTTTTCCCCCGCGGCCTCGTACTCCCGCAACGGAAGGTCTCGATCCCAATCGCATTTCTTACCTTGCCAGTTTTCAAGCCATAGCGCGATGAAGGTCACCACCACCAACTCGACGTAGGCCTTCGGCTCGGAAATCAACAGCTTGATATTGAACGCGTTTCTCAGCATGGCGGTAGGCGCGCTGAGAAAGCGGGTCGGAAAGACCGGTGAGAAGGCGACGATCCGGTCCACGCCGCAGCGTGTGCCAACAATAAACGCCATCTGTCCGCCCATCGATGCGCCAAGCGTGACATTGTGCGTGGCCCCGAGGCTCTCCATCAGTTCCTTCGTCTTCTCCGTAAAGAAATCCAGCCCCGTTAAGGATCCGTCCGGGGCGACGCAGAAACAGGCTCGGCGCAAATCGCGAAAACAGACCAAATTACAATTTTGATCGATCTTGCTAAACACACCGCGAAACTCGAATCGGGTTTGCCCCCCAAACAAGGCATCGAGGCCCGAGAAAGCGAAGACGGTAAGATCGGCGCCCTGGTCGTCGATCAACACATAATCATCGGCATCATCAAGTACGCCCTTCACCGAAACTTGGGCCATCGCGCCGTCCGATTCCATGCGTCGGGCTTCTTTGGGCATGATGATGCGCAGGAACCACTTGATAACAAAGTTAAGGAATTTCATGAATGATTCCGCTGGTTGAAGGGGTTATCGTAACTACAATCGGGCCGCCCACTTGTCACATAGATTGGCCGACAAATTACCGTTTAGGCCGGTACCAAAAAAAGCGGGCGGCTTCTCGGTCGTTCAAAAGCGTCTTCGCGAATTTTACTGGGTGCGTGAAGGTCAGCCAGTCCCCAAACTCGTCGAATTTGCGTGACGATAGCGTCAACTCGGCCGTCCGAAGATTGCAAAATTGGAGATGCTTCTTTCTCCCGAGACGTCTCAGCCGTATCGCAAAATCCATATCCTCGTTAGCATACAGCTTCTCGCTGAAGCCTCCCACATCCTTAAAAGCCTCGGGCGTAGTGTAGAACATGAACATGGACAAGCGCCAGAGTCTGAGATTCAACGAGATAATAAATTGGGTGAGCCGGATACCGACCGAATTCCTGTCGTAGCGGGCCTTGACCACGCCGCCCCCAATGTACCGGCCGCTATCGAGCGCTTTCTTCACCTCGATGAGCATGTTCGGGGCGATTCGGTTGTCCGCATCCGTGAAGAGCAGGAAGCGCCCGGAAGCCGCCGCCGCCGCCGAATTGCGCACCGCCGAAATACACCGGGTTTCCACGCGGACCACCTTGGCCCCACGCTCATCGGCCACACGAACCGTCTCATCCGTGCTCACGTTATCGCCTACAACGATTTCGACCTCCTCGCCCAAACATTCTTCGGCTTTCCGGATTGCATCCAGCGCCCCGGGCAGGTACTTTTCTTCGTTGAAGGCCGGCACGATGACCGAAAAGGTTGGCTGCATGGATGCCTACGTTCTGCTTTTGAAGATTTTAGTGAGGTTTATCATGTTTCGATACCTAGATCATGTAACGAAGAGCGCTTCGCAATCAAACTTTGCATCTATCCCCACGATGCTTGCCCATCGCGTGCCCAGTGGATTTCATACGGGACAACCGGCGACTGATTGGGATCGCGCAGGCTTGACCTATCGAATTGCGATCCGTAGCATGAGCGAGCAGCCCGGATCGAAGGCCCATTTCGGAGGCCGATCGACATGTCAAGACATTATCCATCGCGCACATGCGCCCGAAAAGGCAGCGCCACCGTGCAACCATGAATTCGCAGCTACCGGAGACATTTCAAAATCAGGGCCAGCTCTTCGACTTTCTGGCCTCCGGCGATACCTTATACGAATACGACAGGGAATCCCTAGATAAACTCGCTGCCATCGTGGCGAGCCCAGACGCGGCGCTCGACATCGGATGTGGCGATGGCGTCATCGGTGCGCATCTCGCTGGAACGCCGCACATCGGCATTGACATCTCGCCGCGCTGCGCCATGGGCGCTCGGAAACGGGGCATCCTTGCGGCCGTCGCAGATATCTCCGAGGGTCTTCCCTTCGACGACGGTGTTTTCGACACGGTATATTGCATCGATGTCCTGCACCACATCACGCCTCATTGGGACGCGCTATTTCCGGAAATCGACCGCGTACTCAGGCGCGGCGGAACATTCGTAATCGTGGAACCCGACGCCACCAATCCATTCGTTCGCCTGACACAAGCGCCCGATTCCCCTATTCGCGTAGCGCCCTGGAACGACGAGCCTGCCATCCATCCCAACGACATGGCCACCCGAGTCAAAGCGCTCGGCTATAGCTACACCCTGCAGCCCATCGACATCAGCGGTGCCCAGACCCAACGCAACGTTTTCCCCCTGTGGCAGCGCCTCCTCAAGGCCCCCTTCGTGCTCGCACTCGCTTACCGGTATAGAAACACGCCCAACAAGTTTTGCCTGATCGCCACCAAACCGCCGTCAGCGGAGTCACTTTCGTCAAACAGTTGACCCGGCCACCGTTCGGCACTCATTATTTCTCCGAAGGAGATACGGTGGAGGCGATCTCAACGCGGAGATCATGGCCTTGCGACCCTACTTCAATCCAAGCACATCCTGCATATCGTAGAGCCCTGGTTTCGCATCCGCCGTCCAGCGCGCCGCGCGAAGTGCGCCGCGCGCGAAGTTGTCGCGACTGTGTGCGCGGTGCGTGATCTCGACCCGCTCGCCCTCGCCAATGAAACTGACAGTATGTTCGCCCACGACGTCGCCGCCGCGCAGCGTATGAACCCCGATCTGTCCACGCGGACGCTCACCGATCATGCCCTCGCGGCCATGGGCGACGTCCTTGTCGTAGTCAAGGCCGAGCGCTTCCGCCGCCCGTTCCGCGAGGCGGACCGCCGTGCCACTTGGCGCGTCTTGCTTTGTATTGTGGTGTATGTCGATGATTTCCACATTATAATCCAGGCCCAGGATCGAGGCGACTTCGCTCGTCAGCTTGAACAGGATGTTGACGCCCACGCTCATGTTCGGTGCGAAGACGATCGGCACATCGCTGGCCAGATCCTTGAGTTCTATCTTTTGTTCCGCCGACAGCCCGGTGGTTCCGATGACCGACGACTTGCCCGCTTCCGAAGCCGCGCGAACATTCGCGACACACGCGTGCGCCAACGTGAAATCGATAAGTACGTCGCTTTCCGCCATAGCTTCGGCGGCGTTCGCAGCCAGCGTAATCACGCGCGGGTGGCCTGACTCCCCGCCTATCGTTACCTCCGTGCCCGACGATTCGGGGACATCAAACGCGCTACCCACTTCCGAATCCTCCGCCGCCTCAGCAATTTCCAAGATCCGGCGGCCTACACGGCCCAGCGCGCCTGCCATACATATCTTCATTTATTCGCTCCAATGCGGGTTGTGAATCCAATGTGGGTTGCGGATGGGGGGGCGACTATTCGCCATACCTGCGTGGCGACGACATCTTACGAGCCGAAGCGATACACTCTACCATGCCTACACCGCGCCCAACAACGCCGAGACAGCCACCACGCCCATCGGGCCGAATCGGCAAACTTTCTGAAAAGTTAAGGGGAGCGCGGGCGTCTCGCCCGCAGTAGATGACGGGCAAGATACTCCTCCTCCTCTTCTCGACGCCGTCGAGTATATAAGAAAAACATGCGCATCGCTCTGTGGTTCTCCAGAAGCCGCCGACAAAGGCAGCGAATCCCCACGCCTCTCGTCAAACCAAGAAGCCACGCAGTGATAACAGAATCTGGCCCAAAACTTTACAATAATGAGACTCTGTGCTAGTCTCTAAATGAACCGAGGTAGGGGAACATCATGACAAAGCGACTTCTTTTAGTGGTCTTGCTTGCCGGGCTCGCCGTCAGTTGCGAGACCACCGAGGATTCCACGTACATCAAGGACGGCGTCAACTACGCGTCAACGGACGGCGGCGTCTTCCGGGGCCGTTGGTGGAGCTACTACGAGCGCGGGTCGAATCTACTCTCCGGCGAATTCTACGAAGCCGCTGAAGCAGATCTGCGTAAAGCAATAGGGATGACGCGTAGCTCCAAAGACCGCTGGCAAGCGCGCACCTACGGGCTTCACTTTACCGAATATTTCCCCCGCCGCGAATTGGGCATCACCCTGTTGCGAAAAGGCGAGCTGGAAGAGGCCGAAACGCTGCTTGAGCAATCCCTGAGCCACGTCGATACCGCCCGCGCCCACTACTATCTTGATGAACTCAAAAAGGCCCGCCTTGCGCAGGGTTCCCTATCGGATACCACCGCCCCGGTGCTGGACACCTCACTTGACGATGTGCAGTTGGTCGCCACGCTCGACGTGAATCTAAACATCGACGCGCGGGACGACCTCGGTGTCGAAACGATCACCGTCAACGGCGAAGCCCTCTATCAACGCGGGAGCGCCGAAGAGATCAACTATCAGCAAAAGGTCACGCTAGGGGAAGAAGGCCCGCAAACCATCGAGATCGAGGCCACCGACCTCTCAGATAAAGTCGCGACGAAGAGCGTGGAAATCATTCGCGATCTCACCGGGCCCTCCGTCGGCATTCGGGAGCCGGAAGACGCGCTCGTTACCGATGCGGCAAACGTCGATCTCGTCGGCGCGGCGCGGGATAAATACAACGTGACCTCGATTCGCCTCGGCGACACGATCATCGCCGAGACCGCCGGAGAACAGCGGCTTCCCTTCAGCTCGACCATGCCTCTGCAAGACGGCGCAAACAACTTCACCGTAGTCGCCCGCGACGCCGCAGGCAATGAAACGCACACGACGGTAAACGTCTTCAAGGGCGACGCGAATAGCCTCCGAGCGAAACTATGGCAAATCGGCGAGAAGGATCCCCGGCTCTTGCGCATCGCTTCGGCTTCCCCCAATATCCTTGCGCTCATCTTGCAGTCCCTCAAGGCCCAAGAGGAAGAAGGCCCGACCATCAAACTGCGTTCGCCCAGCGCGGATCGCCCCTGGCGAAACGAGCGGGCCGTGCGCGTCTCCGGCCAAGTAACGACCGGCGGCGAAGTCGTCAATCTCCTCATAAACGGCGAAGTAGTAGAACAATTTGAAGCGGCCCCAAAGGTCGGCTTTAACACGCGCATCGTGCTGGACCCCGAGTTGGTTGCAAAGGGCTCGGCGACATTCGAGGTCGCAGTGGTAGCCGCCGACGACGGGGGAAAGAAAGTCACAGAGCAAGTAAACGTCGATATTCAGCCACTCGAATTGAGCGACGCTAAATCGAAGATGCCGTTGGCCGTCCTGGCCTTCCAGGGCAGCGACGACCCAACCGTCAACGATGGCCTGAGAACCATGACGGAACAAGAGCTGGGCAACACCAAGCGCTTCACCATTGTCGAACGCCAAATGCTCGAGGAAATCCTGACGGAGCAACAACTGTCTGACGCCCTCGGCAGCAAGGACGCCGCCCTCGAATTAGGCCTAATCATACCCGCTACCGCGTTCCTGGTAGCCGACATCATCCAGCGCGGATCTGAAGCAGAAATCATCATGCGGGCCATAAATATTAGCACCTCCGCCATCTGGGCGACGGTCGACACCCGCGTGTCTGACGTAAATAGCCTCGATTCGATGCGTGAGGGCTGCAACGGGCTGGCCCAGCAGATGCGCCAAATCTTCCCACGCATCGGCGGCGAAATTGTGCAAGCGAGAGGAAGCACCGCCCTTGTAAACTGGGTCGAAGCAGACGGAATCTTAGAAGGAATGCAGGTGCTCATCGTTGAACAAGAAGAACCGTGGATCGACGAAGACACCGGCGAAGTTTTAGCGGAAGGGGAGACGACCATTGTGGGTAAGCTTAAGATTACCAAGGTTTCTCCGAGCACAAACAGCCGAGCCGAAATGGTCAAGGGCGAAGACGGAGAGGACCCGCAAATTGAACCAGGGATGGCGATTATTACAATGTAGCGTCCTCGCCTTCTCCCTAGTCTGCGCAAGCGCGGCATGGGGACAAGACGTTATCAACTCTTCGCCCGCGCCGGTGGGCAGTGGAGCGAGGGCCTTGGGCATGGGCGGCGCGTTTGTCGCCGTGGCCGATGATGCGACGGCCGCTTCCTGGAATCCCGGCGGCCTGACGCAACTGGAGCAGCCCGAACTTTCTCTCGTCTACAGTTGGAAATTATTCGAAGAAGACTTCAGCCGCACCAACCACATCCGGCCTTTCGATAGCCCCATGGAGGCCGGTTTCGACGACCTCAACTATTTCAGCTTGGCCTACCCCATACCGTGGACCTTCCGCGGTCGCAATGTGGTCGTGAGCCTCAACTACCAACGCAAACTGGACTTTGACCGAGCCCTCGATTTCCGCGCCACGGATATTTCCCCCGGATCGTTTATCACGCAGACGACTTTCGATATCAACTATAGGGCGGAGGGCGGCTTGGGAACTCTTTCGCCGGCGATCGGATTCGAGATTAACGAGAAACTCTCCCTGGGCCTCGCGATCAACCTATGGGACAGCAACATCCTCTCGAATAACCGGTGGAAAACCCGCAACACCTACAAAGCGCGTACCTCTCTTATCGGCGGTTCGCCCATCTTTAGCTCGGGCGAGATCAACGAAACCTTTACGGACTACGAGGCGACGAACTATACCTTGGGCCTCCTGTACAAACCCACCGAGCGGCTCAGCATCGGGGCCGTCTACCACACCAAATACACCGCCAAGGTAAAATCCACAAAAACCAACGTTCTTCACTGGGCCACCCAACCGGGCGGAAGCTCCCCCTTTATCTTCATCAGCACGACCCGCACGGAAACCGAATGGCCGGAAGCAGCGGCCCTCGGCGTCGCGTACCGCTTCCCCAACGACAAACTCACCGTCTCCGCCGACGTGACCTGGCGGCCCTGGGATGATTTCGTCAAGCGGGATGCCGCAGGGCGCAGGACCTCTCCCATCACGGGCCTGCGAAAAGACCTCAGCCCGCACGATTCCACCTACACCACCCGTCTGGGTGCCGAATATGTTTTCGTGAAAGAAAATGCGCCAAAACAGAATTACCTGCCCAGCCTGCGCGCCGGCCTCTTCTACGATCCCGAACCCGCAAGTGGCCGCAAGCACAGCTTCTTCGGAGTAACAAAGGGCGACGGTGATCCCGACGATTACTATGGCTTCTCCCTCGGCGCGGGCGTGCTCATCAAGAACCGCGTCAATCTCGACGTCGCCTACCAATATCGCTGGGGCCGCGATGTAAAGGCAGACACCTTCGCGGGCAGCGGGCCCTTCGAGAACGGCTTCTCCGAAGACGTGGATCAGCACCAGATCTACCTTTCGACAGTCGTCTATTTCTAGCGATTCTCATTCCCACGCTGAAGCATGGGAACAAGAGAATTCGCTTAGTCGACACAAAAGCATCTCCGCGCTCCCCGCGTCTCCGCGGTGAATTCAAATCAATTTCATCCTCTGTGTTCTCTGTGCCCTCTGTGGCAAAAAAAAGACAGCGCAGCACCCAAGTTCCACGCTGCGCGTGATCACACCCCCCACGATCTGCGATAATACCCCCTGTTCGCCCCCTCTCGATAACACATACCGCCCACGCGAGTACGAATTTCGGGCTCCCTCCTGCATCTCGATCAGGATTCATGCACATGTTCTACGGTTGGAAAATAGTCGGCGTCACCTGGTTCTGCCACTTCATCACGGCAGGATTCATTTTCTATTCCTACGGAATTTTTCTGCCCTATCTCACCGAAGAACTGCATGGAGGGCGTCAGGCCGCCTCGTGGAGTCTTGCCTATATGAGCATCTCCACCTCGCTATTTGCTCCCTTCCTCGGGCATGCGCTCGACCACCGCAAGACGCGCAACATCATGGCCATCGGAACGATCGCGCTAGGCGTGGGTTTCATCATGGCATCCCGAGTGACCACCTTTTGGCAATTTAATCTATTGTTGGCTTCCTTCGTGGGCCTTGGGGCCGCGGCCTGCGGCGGGCTTCCCTGCACGACCCTGGTCGCCAACTGGTTCGTGCGCAAGCGCGGAAAGGCCCTCGGCATCTCAACCATGGGCGTATCATTCTCCGGGGTGATCATGGCTCCCGTAACCGCTCAGCTCATCGCATTGATCGGCTGGCGCAATACATTCGCGGCATATGGGTATACCACCTTGGGCATCATCCTTCCCGTGGTGTGGTACTACGTAGTCAGGAGCCCCGAAGATATCGGCCTCACCCCCGACGGAATGCCCATGAATGGCGAATCGGTCGAGGCCGACGAACCCGTCATCCCAGTGGCCCCCGGCGACCAACTCATCGACCATCCGGGCCATCTCGAATGGTCCACGGTAACCGCCCTTCGCGACCGAAACTTCTGGGTTATCAACACGACCGTCGGCCTGTGTTTCTTCTGCATGGGCGCCATTCTCACGCACCTCACCGCGCACCTTATCGACCTGGGATTTTCGGCCATAGACGAGGCGCCCTTTATCGTCGCGACATGTGCCGGGACAGGAGTAATCGGCAAGCTCCTATTCGGCTGGGTAGCGGATCACATCGAGACACGTGTAGCGTTTTGGATAGCGATTCTTTTTCTCATCGTCGGCACAACACTAATTCTGTTCGCCGACACATTACCCGAATTCTTCGGAGCGGCAGGCGTCTACGGCTTCGGGATGGGTGGCATCGTACCGCTCTACGCGTCGCTGATCGGAGACGCCTATGGCCGCACGAACTTTGGCCGCATCATGGGGCTCATGAGCCTGACCATGCTGCCAGTTCACATAGGCGGACTCCCCTTCGCGGGCTGGGTATACGACCAATACCTCAACTACGACCTGGCCTACAAGACCTTCATCGCTGTGTTCGCCGTCTCGGCGTGCATTCTAGCCGGTCTCCGCAAAAACGGACAAAACGGAAACGGGCCCTCTATCGCGCCGGAGTAAACGCCGCCGCAAGGTATCGCCTTTGAACCACGAATGGACACGAATTCACACGAATCGGAAAAATATTAGTGTGTATTCGTGTCCATTCGTGGTTCCGTAAATTACTTCGCCAGACCTTCCAGGCGCACATAACCAAACTGTTCCTTGCACAGATCGCGATAGGCGCCATCGATTTGCATGAGTTGATCATGCGTGCCCTGCTGCACCAACTGTCCATCGTCCAGAACAATGACTTGATCGCAATCAATCACCGTCGAAAGGCGATGGGCGATAACCAGCGTCGTGCGGCCGTGCATGAGTTCCGCGAGCGCCTCCTGGATGATATTCTCCGCCCGGGAATCCAGATTCGACGTGGCCTCATCAAGGATCAGGATGCGCGGATCCCTCAAGAACGCGCGCGCGATGCTGAGACGCTGCTTCTGCCCGCCACTAAGTTTGACGCCGCGCTCGCCGATAAGCGTGTCATAGCCCTCAGGAAGACCCTCGACGAATTCGTCGACATGCGCCATGCGCGCGGCCTCCAGCATATCCTCCTCGGTCGCACCGCGCCGGCCGTAAAGGATGTTCTCGCGAATGGAGCTGCTGAATAAAATGGTATCCTGTTGGACGATCCCGATTTTTTCCCGCAACGACTTCAACTGGATTTCGCGGGTATTTCGCCCATCAATATACACACCACCGAGCGTCGCGTCATAGAAACGCGGAACGAGGTTTACGAGCGTACTTTTCCCCGCGCCGGAACGGCCCACAATCGCGATGGCCTCGCCGGGTTTCGCTTCGAAAGAGATGGCGCGGAGGACAGGTTGTTCGGGGTTATACGAAAAGTGAAGATCGCGAAACTCGACGTGACCCTGGGGATGGCTGAGGGGCTTCGCGCCCGGTTCGTCTTTGATGTCGGGCGTTTCATCCAACACTTCAAAGATTCGGTCCATCGCGGCAAGCCGCTCCTGCACAATATTCGAGCAATCGGCGAGGCGGCGCGTCGGCAAATAAAGATGGGAAATGAAGCCGTAGAACCACACGAAATGCATGAGACCGAGATCCCCTTGGATAACCCGGTAACCGCCATAAGAAATCACGACGAGCGGCCCAACCGCCGTCAAGAATTCCGTGGCCGCCATCTGCGTGGACTGAATGCGAACCCGGCCCAATACTTCAGAGTAGTAGCGCCGATGACGGCGGAAGAAGCGGATCTGTTCGCTCTTTTCGCGAACAAAGGCCAAGACCACCGGCAGACCGGATATCTTCTCCGTGACCTCGCCCGACATTTCAGATACTTCTTCCTGTACAGCTTGCGCGGCTCGCCTCATGCGCGGGTTGATAAACGCAATAAGGAGGGCATACAGCGGGAGCGTGACCAGGCTCACCGAAGCTAAGCGCCAGTCAATGATGAAAAGGAATACGATGACCCCGGAGAGGAACAGGGCATCGACAGCCGCGGTTATGATGCCGCGGTCCAGGATTCCCTGCGCGGCGTTGATATCGTTAATGAGCCGGGATATCGTCGATCCCGTGCGGCGATTCGAGTGGTAGGTCAGGCTCAGGCGTTGAATGTGGCGGTACAGATCGCTACGCAGATCGAAGATCGCGCGGTTTCCAGCGAGTTCAGCGAGGTAGGTGCGGTAGTAGGTAATGGGCGCGCGGAGCAGGAAGCTGAAGACGAGCAGCGCGAGCAAATTCCATAGGCGACCGAGCTTCTGCTCACTGGCGAGGCCCGGTTCCGCCAGATAGTCGATGACGAAACCCAGCGCGAGCGGCAGCAAGAGCCCGAGAGAAAACTTAAAAACGCCACAGCTGATAGAGCCTGCGCATATCCGCCAATAGGGTTTCGCGTAATCCAGGAATCGCCAGAAAGAAGAGGTCATAAACACGGAGGATAGCACAGCGACGATACGCGGGAGTAGGCCGTTTCCCCCGGACCAACCATACCGAGCGCCAAGTTGACCGCCTATGAATTACGATCTACACTGGGAATCGAAACTGCCACGCCGTTAATTCTGAAAGACCAAAGGAGTCCACCATGCCC
>JAPYPO010000665.1 GCA_029937645.1 Candidatus Hydrogenedentota bacterium | reverse complement strand
AACAGAGAAAACAAACCTCGTCCTGGAGCTTGGAAGCCACCCGCCTACTCGACAAGCGAACGAGTCTGCGAGTACCTTGTCAACGCAATTGGCAATGCCCGTGCCAAGCATAAGTTTCATTTGTGGGCTTATGTATTCATGCCGAACCATGTTCATATTTTGATTTGGCCTACCAAGGCCAACTACTCCGTATCCGCAATAATGCAGTCGATTAAGCAATCCGTGGCCAGGAAAGCCCTTAGGTTTCTGAGACAAGAGAATCCAGTGGGACTCAAGCAACTCGCCACCGGGCAAAAGCATTCGCCGTACCGCTTCTGGCAAGATGGTGGTGGTTATGACAGAAACCTGACCTCCACATCGGCCCTGAAGGCATCCATCGATTACATACATAACAATCGAGTCCGGAAGAATCTGGTATCGTATCCGGAAGACTGGGTTTGGTCTAGTGCGAAGGAATGGATCTCGGGTGAACCGGGCGTCCTATCGGTGGACCGGGAGTCCTTTTCGATAGGGTAACCCACCTCCAAACGAGTTTGAAGGTGCCACCCGACCGAGAGTCCTTTTCGATAGGGTAACTCACCTCCAAACAAGTTTGAAGGTGGCACCCGGTCTTGTGTCGTTTGTTTGGTGTCCTCCATGCATACGGCTGGAAGAACATGTACGTTTCCAGAATACAGGAGCCTCATGGCGAAAGACCTATTCGAGAGTGCAGCCGCTGAACGGATGCGCAAGGAAGCGCCGCTGGCGCGCAGGGTCGCGCCTCGCCTGCTCGATGAACTCATCGGTCAAGATCATATCCTCGGTGCCGGGAAGATTCTTCGCCGGGCCATCGAGGCGGACCGGGTTACTTCGCTTATCCTCTACGGTCCACCGGGAACCGGGAAGACCGCCTTGGCACGCATTATCGCGATGCGCACCGAAGGGGCGTTCGATAGCGTCAACGCGGTGACCTCCGGCGTCAAGGACCTGCGCGAAATCATCGCGAAGGCCAAGCAACGCCGCATCCACGAGAGCCGGCGCACGATCCTTTTCGTAGATGAGATTCACCGCTTCAACCGTGCGCAGCAGGACGCTCTACTCCCGGATGTCGAAAATGGAAACGTCATCCTTATCGGAGCGACGACCGAGAATCCCTTCTTTTCCGTCGTCGCACCCCTTTTGTCCCGTTCCCAGGTATTCGAGTTCCACCGCCTTGAAGAAGAAGATCTGGCCGCGCTGATGACCCGAGCCCTTGCTCATCAGGAACGGGGTGGGGGAGAGGCGGAGGTCACGGTCGATGATGACGCGCTGAATCACATCGCCCGGTACGCCGAGGGCGACGCGCGGCGTGCCCTGAACGCCCTGGATATCGCCCTGTTGACGACCCCGCCAGAGGAAGGCATCATCCACGTCGACCTGGAGGCGGCCCAGGAATCCATTCAGCGAAAGATGCTCCATTACGACAAAACGGGGGATGGACATTACGACTCCGCGTCGGCGTTTATCAAGAGTATGCGCGGCACCGATCCCGATTCCGCAATCTATTGGATGGCCCGGATGCTCGAAGCGGGGGAGGACGCCCGTTTTATCGCGCGGCGCATCTGCATCGCGGCCTCCGAAGATGTGGGCAATGCAGACCCCATGGCGTTGGTCGTTGCGACGACGGCGTGGCAGGCCTGTGAGTTTGTTGGGCTGCCGGAAGCTCGGATTATTCTTGCGCAGGCCGCGACCTATGTCGCCTGTGCGCCGAAGAGTAACGCGGCCTACAGCGCAATTAACGCGGCACTTAAAGACGTGCGCGAGCAACCTACGGTCCCGGTTCCCACCCATCTCCAAGACGCTAGCTACAAAGGCGCGAAGAAGTTGGGTCGGGGAGCAGGCTACCAATACGCGCACGACCACCCCGACGGCCATGTCGAACAGTTCTATGGCGTCGAGCGCGGCGCGTATTACCGGCCCAGCGACCGGGGGAAAGAAGGGGAATTCAAGAAGCGCCTCGATTCCCTGGGCGGCGACGTAGCGGACGATTCAACTGTCTAGTGCATGGGTTTGGAAAGAAGCAAACTTATGTTCGCTCAGAAAAACCATATCCTCTGTCATTGCGAGGGAGCTTAAGCGACCGCGGCAATCTCGACTACACGAGAGTCTGCGGATCAATA
>JAPYPO010000664.1 GCA_029937645.1 Candidatus Hydrogenedentota bacterium | reverse complement strand
TAAACGATGCCGGCGGATCTCAAGATGACTCTTCCAAATGGGAAATCCGGGCTAAATGCAACATCACGCCTCTTGGGAATCCGGACGGCATGAGAATGTTGAATTAGTACCCGTTTATGGACATAATCGTTCTGGCTGTACGCGAAATGTCTACACGGTTTTTGCTGCAAAGAGAAAGGGTGAAGGTTTTCTTGTGTGACAATTGCTGCTTCTTGGTCGTTGTAACCCTGTATCCTAATGCCCCGACTTTTAATATCTGGCAAGTAGTTGGCAATTAACGGAAAGAAAAGGAGAAAGCTATGATGAAGAGAGCAGTATTGTTTGGCATTGCGGCGACGCTCGTGCTGGGCGGAGTTGGTACCGCGTGGGGAGAAAGTGTGTCGGGTGTGGTAAAAGACGCCTCTGGCACGCCGCTTCGCGGCATAATGGTTACGGCCATCAAGGATAATTTCAAGAAGACTGTTTCCGTGTTATCCCAGGCGGACGGCACCTTCACGATCAACGGTTTATCCGCCATGGATTATGACATTCGAGCCCGCTATATTGGGCTCGAAGACAACACTATCAAGGGCATAACCGCGGGATCGTCCAAGTCCGTGACCTTGAGCATGAAGCCGGTTGAGGATATTAATCTTCAGCGGCCCGCCGACAACCTTCTCAGCTTGTTGAAATTCGACAGTGACAAGGACAAGGCGAATTTCAAGATGTTCTGCACCTACTGCCATCAGGTTGGATCGATTGGATTCCGTTCGCCTGAGGAACCCGTTGACTGGGAAACGATGGTTACCCGTATGGACGGGTACGGCGGATTGTACAAGCATTCGCAAGAGACCATCGTCCCCCGGCTCCTCGCCGCGTACTCCGATGAAGCCATGAAGAGCTGGCCCGAGTACACGGGACCAGAGGCTCCTGAGGATTCGGTGCTGGCCGTGCGGATCACGGAATGGGATGTTGGCAAGCGCGGGAAGACCGTAGGCCCCCTCGGGAACGACTCCTCGCTGTACAGAGAACCCGGCGGCACGTTCATGCACGACATGGAATTGGGCAACAACGGCCTGGTCTATGGCGTTGACGGCGCCAATGACGCCGTGGTCGAGTTCAACCCAGTGACGGAAGAGCTGATTTGGTACGTGATGCCGGGCTATGCGACGGTAGACCCGAAATTGAAACGATCTGCTATTCACTCCATCGAAGCTGGTCCGAAGGGCAACATGTGGCTGACGCTTGCCGGCAGCGGCGAGATGGGTGTATTCGACATCACGACGAAAGAGTTTGTCACGATGTCCGGTGCGCCGGCCCCCGCGCCCCGCGGTGGCTATCCTCACACCCTCCGTGTGGACATGAACACTGGGTTGATTTGGTACACGGACGCAGCGCGCGAAGTGTGCAGCATGAACCCGAATCCGCCGTATGAAGTCACGGAATATAAAACGCTGAGCGCGGACCAGGCTGTTGGCGGTGGACGTGGCGAAGCGAGTGGTCGGACGCCTTACGGCCTCGATATCGCTCCCGATGGCATGATTTGGTATGCCAAGCTGAACGGCAACCGCATTGGCCGGATCGATCCCAATGTGGAAGGCGGCGCTATCAAGGAATGGAATCCTCCGTTCATCGGACCTCGTCGCTTGCAACTTGACCAGGACGGTATCGTTTGGGTGCCGGGCTGGGGCAGTGGCGTCATCGGTCGTTTTGACCCGAAGACGGAAGAGTGGATAGTCTACGAGATGCCGAATGCGATCAACCGGCTTCCGTATGCCTTGAATATCAATCGTAAGAATGGCGACATCTGGATCACGGGAACGGGCAGCGACACGTTGATCAAGCTCGATCCGAAGACCGGACATTTCACGGACTATCGGTTGCCTTCCAGGGTAACCTTCATGCGTGAAATCGAAATCGATGACGATGGCAACATTTGGACCACGAACTCTAATGGCCCGCTTCGTCATACGGAACGTGGCGTCACCTCATTCATTAAGCTCGAGCCGGGAATCTAATTCCGTTTCGAACGGTTAATTGACCCGGCGGATTCCGTGAAGGAGTCCGCCGGGTACTTTTTTGGAGCGGAATCCACATGAACTGGCTTCAGCCGAGATTACCCATATGGACCCGTCGGCGACCGGAGCCAATGAGATTGA
>JAPYPO010000663.1 GCA_029937645.1 Candidatus Hydrogenedentota bacterium | reverse complement strand
ATCCAGAACCTACGAGTTTCGGGGCAACACCGCCTACTATGCAAGCCGGATTCAAACCCCGCGCCCCGAGATCGTATCCGTGTACCTGAACTTCGAGAACCGTGAAGAGAACCAACTTGGCCTACCCTTGCCCGAAGGCGTCATGCGCATCTATCAGGAAGACACCGAGGGCATGCTTCAATTTGCAGGCGAAGACCGAATAAGCCACACGCCGAAGGATGAATCCGTGCGACTGCGCCTCGGTGCCGCATTCGACGTCGTGGGAGAGCGAGTCCAGACTAATTTCAACGTGATCAGCCGCCGTGTTTTCGAGAGCAGCTTCGAGATTCGGATTCGCAACCACAAGGAAACAGCCGTTACCGTGGACGTGGTCGAGCCCCTAACCGGGGATTGGAATATCCTGGAATCTTCGGAGCCATTTACCAAGAAAGATGCCCAGACCGCCGAGTTCAAGTTGACGCTAGAACCCGGTGGGGAGAAAGTCTTGACCTATCGGGTGCGGGTGGCGCGTTGACCCGCCTCGATGCGCGGCTATTGACCACAGCCCAAATGCGCGAGGCCGACCGACGCTGCATCGAAGAACTGGGTATCCCGGGCGTGGTCTTGATGAACGCAGCGGGCGAAGCCGTGTTCCGTGAGATTTCCAGCGGGCCCGTCGGCGTCGTATGCGGCAAAGGCAACAACGGCGGCGACGGCTACGTAGTGGCGCGCCTGGCCCTGCTCGCCGGTTACGACACACGGGTAATTTTGGCGGCCGACAGAACCTCCATAACGGGCGACGCCGAAACCTTCCTCGCGGCCTACGAGCGGCTCGGCGGACGGGTCGTCCACGCGGAGACGGCAGAGAAGGCTGGCGAAGCCGTGCAGTCGCTTCAAGACTGCGAGGTCATCGTCGACGCGCTCCTCGGCACCGGCATTCATGGGGAAGTGCGCGGTGCGGCCAAGGCCGCAATCGAGGCGTGGCCCGAAGCGTATACCATCGCCGTCGATCTACCTTCCGGACTCAACGCCGACACCGGAGATCCCTGCGGGTGTGCGGTCCGAGCCAACGTCACCGTTACACTTCAATTCCCCAAAATCGGACTCCTGGCGGACGCAGCGCAAGACTATACCGGCCGCCTCGTCGTGGCGGATATCGGAATCCCTGACATCTGCGCAGACGACGCCGCGTGGTCCAGGCTCAAGCGTGAAAGGGGAAGGCTGCGGCCTTAGATTTGCCCGCCGTGGTTCGTGGTGATATCATGCATGGACGCGGACAGTATCCAGCATTTTTACGTGGACGACGACACCCGGTCGGTCCACCTACCCAACCGGCAACTTAATCGTCCGCTTTTCCGGATCCTTTCGCGGACGGTAGAGGATAGCGACATGCCCAAGAATTCCCGCGATTTCCGACTCAGTACGTTCGGCGATGGCATCGGTAATATCGCGCTTCTCTTCCTTATGCTCATTAAAACGCACCTTAATAAGTTCATGCGCTTCAAGGTTTACATTCACCGAATCCACCAACGTATCCGTGAGCCCATGTTTCCCCACCAGCACGAGGGGCTTAAGATGATGGGCCTTGCTCCGCAAAAACTTTCGCTGTCCGCTGCTCAAACCTGCCATGATCGCCTCCGGAAATGAGGGAAGTGTAACACGTTCATTTGATTTCGTTGGCATGTAGTCAGCGAAAGAGGTCTCCAGCTTCCCGTTGAACCGTTTCGCGGGAAATTGCTGTACGCTCGCCCTCCCGAGAGGTTGCTCGGATAAGAGAGAGACGTCTTTAACGGCTTACCACCCCGTACCTGGGGCGAATTGCGGAAGATACTCAGATTAAACTAAAGCACCTGAATGTGGGACCGTCGCCCTTTCCGTTAGAAGGAGAACAATATGCCCACCACCCGTGTCGGCGTTATTGGCGTTGGACACTTGGGCTACCACCATGCCCGCCTCTATAAGAGTTTCGAAGATGTCACGCTCGTAGGCGTTGTAGACGCAGACCCGGCGCGGGGCGAGGAGGTAGCATCCGAATTTGAAACCGAATGCTTTGCTCGCCCCGAAGAACTGCTCGCGGCAGGCGTAGACGCAATCTCCGTGGCGGTGCCCACGTCATTTCATCACGATATAGCCCTTTCCCTTCTGCGCTCGGGCGTGGAT
>JAPYPO010000662.1 GCA_029937645.1 Candidatus Hydrogenedentota bacterium | reverse complement strand
GCGGCGCAGATGAGGGCTTGGAGGACCACGAAGGTTCTTGAGGCGTGCGCGAAGTATCTTGAGGCGTGATGGAGCATTCGATGGTTAGACTCTGAAGCGGCGATCACGGTCATCGTGTCAGGAATCTCCATCGAGTGTGAAGGGGTGCGCCAACAAATTTCGTGCGGCCCATCACCCCTTGTTGGGACGGAAGATGTGTGTGCTCGTTCCGTGGATCATCTCGGCGGTTTCCATGATGGTTTCGCTGAGGGTGGGGTGCGGGTGAATCGTCAACTCGATGTCTTTCGCGGTCGCGCCCATTTCCATAGCGAGCACACCTTCGGCGATAAGCTCGCCCGCACCGGATCCGACAATACCCACCCCGAGGATTTCGTCGGTCTTCGGATCGACGATGATCTTGGTGAGCCCTTCGTTTCGATTCAAGGTGGTCGCGCGGCCCGACGCGGCCCACGGGAAGCGCGCGACCTTGACCAGTGTTCGCTGCTTCTTGGCTTCGGCCTCGGTGAGGCCACACCATGCGACTTCGGGATCGGTGAACACGACGGCGGGGATCGCGCGGGGTTCGAAGACGACGTTGTGCCCTGCGATGACTTCCGCAGCGACGCGGCCCTCGTGGGAGGCCTTGTGCGCCAGCATGGGTTGGCCGACGACATCGCCGATGGCGAAAATAGTGGGGTCGTCCGTTCGCATCTGGTTGTCGACGCCGACAAAGCCCTGCGGGCTCACGGCAACCTTGGTGTGTTCCAGCCCCAATCCTTCGGTGACCGGAGAGCGGCCCACGCTTACAAGTACCTTCTCGAATTTTTGTTCGGCCTTGGTGCCCTCGGGCCCGTCGAAGGTCACCTTCACCGCGCCCTTTGCTTTCTCCATCTTGACGACGCGCGTTTCAAGGAGAATTTCCTTGCACAGCGCCTTCATGCGCTCGGCGACCGGTTTCGCCAGATCCGGATCGGCCCCGGCGAGAAGGGTTGGCAAGACCTCCACGACGGTTACTTTCGAGCCGAGCGCGGCGTAGACGGTGCCCAATTCGAGGCCGATGTATCCTCCGCCAACGACGAGCAAGGTCTTGGGGACGGACTCCAGTTTTAGCGCATCCGTCGAATCCATGACGCGCGGTGAGTCCAGCTCAAGAGCGGGAAAGGTGGCTGGCTTGGAACCGGTCGCGAGAATTGCGTTCTCGAAGGAAAGCTCTTGAGTCGTGCCGTCCGCCCCTTCGATGTGGAGGGAGGATGAACTCGTGAACGACGCGCGGCCCTGGATCAAGTCTACTTTGCGGGCCTTGCATAATTGGCCGAGGCCCCCGGTCATTTGTCCGACAACCGCATTCGTGCTCTCGCGGAGTTTGTCCAAATCAATTTTGGGTTTAGTGAAATGGATGCCCCAGTGTTCCGCCTCTTGGGCTTCGCTCAGCACTTTCGCGGCGTGGAGCAGCGCTTTCGACGGGATACAGCCGCGATAGAGGCAGGCGCCGCCGGGGTTGGGATCGAGATCGATGAGGGTAGTTTTCTTTCCCAAATCGGCGGCCATGAAGGCCGCGGTATAGCCCCCGGGGCCACCGCCGATGATGGCAACTTGTGTAGAAGATTTGCTTGAACTCATAGCTTCCTCGTTTGAATGTCTAACAACTTAAGGCGAATATTCCGCCCGGATCAGATTGAATCAAAAAACCCTGCGTCACCCTTTATTGAATACCATGAGGGTGTGCGCGCGAGCGAATTAGTCGGCGAAGCATCCGCCTAGGCGCAGACCCCCGGTTTACCCTTGATGCTGATTCGGTAGAGAAAGCGCGTGTCCTTCGGGCCGGTCGCAGGGGGAATGGCCGAGGCCGCATGCAACGTCGATGAAGTATCAAAGACCGTAATCTCGCCTACGGACCACTTGTGCTTGTACACGTACTTCGGCTGGACGGCGTGCGCCGCCAACTCGTTGAGCAGCTCCCTCGCCGCGCCGTCTTCCATGCCCACGATGCCCCGGCTCGTCCCTCCCGGCGAATACAACGCGATACGGCCTGTGACAGGATGCGGACGGGCCAGCAGGTGGCTGCACAACGGAACGTCGTCCTTTTCCTCCTGCGTGTCGAGCGGGGTCGGCGCGATGTCGTCATCGCGGTGCGCGACGCCCTCGCCATAAAGATGCGTCG
>JAPYPO010000094.1 GCA_029937645.1 Candidatus Hydrogenedentota bacterium | reverse complement strand
CTCCACGGTCGACGAAATTTTCCGCGTCACCTCGGACACGGACGTTATCTTTGAATAACCGACGAACAGTTCAAAGCCCTACCAACCGGATCTCATTCGACCGGTTGGAAACGGCAACTCGCTAGAGCATTTTAACTAACTATGGATGCGAAGGTACGCCGGTGAGGACAAGGTTGGCAAGGAACAAGACCGCGGACATAGCAGCGCTATGGCGAGGTTTTGTGACGCACCCAACCGACGCCGCAACAAGTAGATGCGTATTCATAATTAGTTAAGATGCTCTAAACCAGATACGCGGACCAGCCAAAACGCAATGCCTCAGTTTGAATACAAAGTAAAAAAAGGACCCGGCGACGCGACCACCGGTGTTATGGAAGCCGAAAGCCAGCGCGCCGTCGTATCCCAACTCCGGGATATGGGTTTCTTTCCCATTTCGGTGGAAGAATACACCGGCCCCGAGAAGAAGGACTTTCTCAAGCAGGCGCTTGTTCGCGTCAAGCTCAAGGACCGCAACGTATTTTTTCGTCAACTGGCAAACCTCATCGAATCCGGGATGCCCATCCTCCGCGCGTTGAGCACCTTGCGCGAACAAACCATCAACCCAAAGATGAAAGAAATCATCGAAGAACTGCGCGACTCCGTTCAAAAAGGAAGCGACTTCGCCGAGTCCCTCGAGAAACACCCAAAAGTCTTTCCGCCCATGTATACAAACTTGGTGCGCGCAGGTGAGACAGGCGGTAGCCTCGAAGACGCACTCTGGCGATTGGTCGCCTTCGGTGAGCAGGACGAAGAACTGCGCGGCAAGGCTTTCGCCGCCATGGTCTACCCCATCTTCCTATTCGTCATCGGTACCAGCGCGATCTTCATCCTCGTATCATTCGTATTCCCAAAATTTATCGTCATCTTCGAAGACTTCGGATCCTCCCTTCCCTTACCGACCATCATCGTGATGGCCGTCTGCGAATTCATGGGCCGTTTTTGGTGGGCCGTGCTGGCGGCCATCGGAGGCATCGCCTACAGCTTCATGCGCTACGTCCGCAGCAAAGGCGGTCGGGAGCGTCTCGACAAACAGTGGCTCCGGTTTCCGGTCATCGGCGGCGTCATCCAACGCTACGAAATGGCGAAATTCGCCCGGACCCTCGGCACCCTCTTCGACAACGGCGTCCCCGTACTCAACGCGCTCCGCATTACCGCCGATACCTTAAGCAACACCGCCATCGCCGATGAGGTTCGGTACGTCCAGAGCCGCGTCACCGAGGGCGAGAGCATTAGCGACGGCCTGAACAACTGCCAACACTTTCCGCCCCTGGTCGTCAACATGATCGCCATCGGCGAAGAGACCGGGCGCCTCGGTTCAGTCACGAAGCGCGTGGCGGACGCCTACGATATGGAAGTGGACCGCGCCGTCAAATCCATGACCGCGCTGTTGGAACCAATCATGATTGTAGTCATGGGCATAGTCATCGGCGGGTTGGTTATCGCCATGCTGTTGCCCATGCTCACACTGAGCGCACAAATACGCTGAGGAGGAAATAAGCCATGCACGCAAACGGCGGTTTTACACTAATCGAACTCATCTTGGTCACGGTGATCATAGCGATTCTCGCGGGCGCGGTTACCTTATCGTTCCAAGGGCGGACGCAGGATGCCCGCTACGCCAGGGCGCTGTCCGACATCAAGCAATTGGAAACGGCTGTCGACGCCTTCGCGTTGGACAACAACGATCAGTATCCGACTTCACTCGACGATCTCATTGGTGGCAAACGGGACTACTTGCGCGACCCCGCCAAAGACCCCTGGGGCAATCCCTACGAGTACATTCAGCCCGGCGTGCAACACCGGAAAACCTACGACATTATTTCGATGGGCCCCGACGGAATGTCAGGCACGGACGACGATGTAGCGCCGTGGCTCGAACGCTTGGACGACGTCGACGGGCCATAGCCATCGGCGAAATGAATTAGCCACAGAGGACCTAGAGCATGGGTTCATAATTGAACCGACTGTTAAGGAAGGCGTTCTCGAGAGGGTGGTTTTTTTAACCCAATGTCTCGCGAAGCGGGTTCCGACTCGCCATGACAATAAACGGACAAGAAAATTCTCTCTGAACTCTGTGGACTCTGTGCCCTCTGTGGCCAAGAAAAAAAGTAAACAGGATTAGGCTCCAAACCATGCGCGCTCCACGCAACCAAGGCTTCACCCTTCTCGAGCTCATCGTCGTTATGCTGATACTCGCCGCGATGACCGGCGCGGTGATCCCCGTCTTTCGCGAGACGCTTTTCGAGACCCGCGCCAGCAGCGGCGTCAGCGATTTGGTCGCGACCATGAAATACGCCCAAGCGCGCGCTGTCACCGATGTGAGGGAATTCCGCGTTTACTTCAGTGAAGACGAGAACGCCTACTGGATCATGGCCGAAATCGGCCGCGAAGACGGCCTAACGCTTTTCGAGGATCTCGACGAGCGCGAAGGGGAATTCAGAAGGCTCCCCCAAAAACTGGAATTCGGCCGGCTGCGGGCCTCTAGTGACCGGGAGCTGGATGCCGAATTCATATCCTTCTACCCCAGTGGCGCAAGCGACGTGGCGTCCATAGAAATAATTCATATCGGCGGAAGATACAGCGACCGCTACACGATAAGCACAAGCGGGTCATTGAGCCGCTTCGAAATCGAGGAGCCCGATAAACGGTGAAGATACGGCCAAGCGAAAGCCGGCCAAGCGAAAGCCGGTTAAACAACCGGCAGCAACGCTCACGGCGCGACGGCTACATCCTGCTGGAGACCACCGTGGCGCTCGTGTTGCTGAGCCTCGGTTCCTATGCTATACACGGTGCCATTCGCCAAGCCTTAATCATGCGCGGCCAGGCCCAGGACTACACCCAGGTGCGCTTCCTGCTCGAGCGGATCGCAGCCGAGGTCGAGCTGCAGCCGATGGTGCAGCCCGAGTCACAGTCTGGGCGATTCTCCGGCGAATTCAGCCGCTTTTCCTGGTCCTATACATTGCGGCGAGTGGATGTGCCCAAGCCCAAAACGCCTCCATTCCCGCCACAGGGGTGGGTCGAGCCAGAGGATTTTGAATACGAGGTCGAATACCTGGGCGGCATCACAGCGACCGTTACCTGGCAACGCGCCGGGCAACCCTACAGCGAAAGCTTAGAAACTCTTTTCAATCCCTTCAGGCTCTGGCAGCCCCCCGAGGAAGAAGAGTACCAATGGTAGCCACCCCCACCGACGCGCATTCACGCGCAAACGAATCAGCCGGCTTCACGCTCGCCGAGCTGGTCGTCGCGTCCACCATGATGGCCATTGTAATGGCGACGGTGTATACCTCCTTTTCCACGGCGATTAAAAGTTGGCGTATCGGCGAGACCAATTACCAGACCTACGAAGACGCCCGTTCAACACTCGGGCTCCTGACCCGCGAGCTGCAAGGCATTCCGCCCGGAACCAAGCACTTGTTCGGGGGAGGGCGAGACGAGATTACATTTTTTTCCATTACGCCGCCGATGGACGTAGACGAAGGAAAGGGTCCACGCGTCCTCAAGGTGAAATACAGCCTGAAGAGCGGCAACCGGCGCGACGGAAAAACCATGCGGCGCGAAGAGTGGGTTGTGAAAAGCCCGCTCCCGATGGAAACCCCCAGGGACGAACCCCCCAAGCACGAGCGGATAAAGCTGGGCCGCCGCCAGGAGTTTGAACTGGCAAAAGGCGTGATGGAGTTTCAGATCCGCTACATTTGGGTACCCCATCCGCCTTACGAAGAACAGCTCGAACCCACCGAGCCGCCCGTGCCGCTGGAATTGCAAGTGGTGGAAGACAACCCCGAAGGGGCCGGGCTTCCCTCGGGCTTGGAGATTCGGCTCGTCTTACAAGACGGGGGTGCTGCGTTCGGCGAAACAACCTTTCAAACAACCGTGTCCTTTCGCGGACCCACCAGCGGCATTTCCGAAGAAATGAACGACCGCTGGCTCGGATCGAGAGGGGGTCGGTAGGACGATGACCTACGACTCAAGAAAAGACATTCACGACCGACAGGGCTTCGTACTGGTGTCGGTTCTTTGGATTCTGGCCATCCTGACCGTCATCTCCCTCGGCTTCGGCAATCGCGCCTCGCTCGAGCGGAAGATGGCCTGGTACGCCCTCGACCAGGCCCAGGCCCAGAATATGGCCCGGGGCGCGGTCGAACTGGCGCTCGTGGAACTCGGGAACAAAGGCTCGGTTGACGCGTACTTCGACCAAGGTGGGTATACGGGCCTCGACCAACGCTGGGCCGCCCCGCTCGACCTATTCCAAGGCGGGACCTACTTCAACGAGTTTGCCAGCGAGGACAACACCGAAGACTTCGCCGGGTACGCCATCACCGACTGCCAGAGCAAAGTCTCCATCAACGCCGCGAATGAAGACTTGCTGCGCGGCGTCACCGGAATTGGATCCCGCAACGTCAGCAAGATCTTGCGGCGTCGGCGCCGACAAGACGTGCCCGCAGAAGAAATCGTTCAAACGTTCGCGACCATCGACGAATTCAGATCGGAAGCGCGCATCAAAGATCGCGTTTGGTTCGGCCGAAACGATAATCCCGGATTGCGCGATTTCATCACCACATGGGGCACCGGCATGATCAATATCAACACGGCCTCGGAAGCAGTGCTTAGTTTCGTGCCCGACTTGGGCAATTCTGTTGCCGGCGGAATCGTCGCATACCGCGCAGGCGCCGACGGGGAATTGGGCACCGAGGACGATCTCGCGTTTGAGAACATACAACAATTGCCAGAATTACTGGGGATCAGCGCCGAAAAAGTCGGTCAACTGAGCCAATATTGCACCACTTACTCCTCCTTTTTTACAATTGAGGCCATGGCGACGCGTCGCCGTGGAAAAATTCGAGCATATTGTTCCGTAGTTGTCGCGCTCTCCGGGGCGCGCCCACGCATTCTGTATTGGAGAGAAGGTTCCCTTGAGTCGTAAATCCAGCCACGTCACCATTCTGCAATTTGGCGGCGGTGTACTCTCGGCGCTTCGCGCCCGCCAAGAGAACGGCGCACCGCACATCGACCGCATATTCACCGAGCGTTTTGATACGCCTCCCGCGTGGCCCGAAGCCATCAAGGAATTCGTGGACGCCAACGGGCTCGCCGGTGACCAGTTCTACACGGTGATTCCGCGGCACGAAATCACCGCCCGAATCATCGACCTGCCGTCCCAAGATCCAGACGAAATCGCAGGCATGGTCGCGCTCAACGCCGAAGAATTCGTCCCCTTCGCGGCCGACGAGCTGACCACCGCCTTCACCGTTCTGGACCGCACCGCGGTCGGTACGTCGAAAGTGCTCGCCGCCGTCGTCCATCAAGACGTACTCCACGCACATCTCGATACCTTGCGCGAAGCGGGCATCGCCCCGCGTCAGGTGTTCCTCAGTACCGCATGCCTCATGGAGGCCGTGGCCGCATCGCCCCCTCCCGAAGGCGACTGCTTCGCCGTCGTCAACCTGGCGCAGGGCGGCCTCGAAGTTGTCGTCTTCAATCAAGGGGTCGTCGAGTACGCGCGCGGAATCGCGACCGATACCCCGTGGTCTGCCGAGACTGCGCAAGCCCGCGATGAAGCCGTAGCCGAGCTCTCTCACGAAATTGGAAACTCCCTCTCCGCGCACCGCCGTGAATCCTTCATGGGCGCTGGCGCCACCGAAGTCTACCTCTGCTCAGATACCGGTAACGTAGAAGCCATCGCCGAGGCGCTCGGCGCCGAAACGGACTACGAATGCAAGCCGGCCGCCTTCGGGTTGAACGCCGTCCACGGCGAGGCAAAAGAGGGTGACGGCGCGATCCCCTTGGTCGCCGTCGGCGCGGCGGTCGAGGCCTTTGGCAAAGGCACGCTGGCGATTCATTTGCTGCCCGAGACCGAACTGGGCCGCCGGGCTGCCGCCACCTTGAAGCAATCGGCGATTCGCGTCGCCGTGCTGGTTACGGTTGCGGCCATAGCCTTGACAGGCTTCTACGCCCAGTCCGTCTGGCAACGCACCTCCTACCTAGACGAACTAAGGCAGCAGGCCAACGTGCTGCGTCCGCGCGTCAGAGGGCTCATCGAGAAGCGCAAGCACCTCGAGCTGCTCCAAGCGCAAGTCGAGCAAAAAGGCACAGCGCTCGAATTGTTGGCGGGCGTGGCGGAGCTGCTGCCCAGCACAGGCACCAATATCACACGCTACGATTTCTTTCACGAAGACCACATCGACCTATACGGTCGATCCAAACTGCAAAACGACGTTTTTGAGTTAGCCAAAGGCTTGCAGGAAGCCGGCCTCGACGCCTACCCCCAGTTTGCCCGCGCGCAGCGGATGTATATAAACGACAGCCTCGAGCGCCACGCGGATATCTACACATTCTACATCTCCATCCCCTTCGCTCCGGATGAGGAAGAGGGTGCCAATGAATAAGATGTGGATAAATTTATCGGAGCGGGAACGCGCGCTCGTCTTGACCATAATTGGCTTGGTCGTACTGCTCGTGATCACGCTGATCGGGATTCAAGCCGTAGCGAAGATTGCCGATCTCGACGACCGCATCGCGGATCTAGAGACCGAACTCTACAACTTGGCCGTCCAGGATGCCCGCGGCGCGAGTATCCAGCAGGCCTACCTTGAAGTCGCCACCGAACATTCAAGCGAATGGAGCGAACAAGAAATCCATCGGCGCCTCGATCTGGAAATTATCCGGCTCGCGTTAAAGAAACCCTACCCCCCGGGAATTCCAGCGCCCCCAGGCAGCACGGAACGGCGAAACCGCATGGTTACTATCCCCACCCTGCGCGAAGGCACACTCAACGTCGAAGGCGACGGATACCGCGAGTACACACTCAACATCAAAGTTGAACCAGCCATGCCGCGCGATCTGTTCAGCTTCATCGAGCGCGTGCAGTCGAGCCGTCAATCCTTACGCATCAACTCCCTCGAACTAACCCGGTCCTTCAGCGCGCCCACGATCAGCGCCAAGCTCGAAGTAACACGCACCGTGGTCGATAACGTCTCAGACGATGTCGAGTACGCCCCGGTCACCTTCGCAGAGAATCTCATCGAAAACCCCAGCTTCGAGGAAGAAGGCGAAGGATCCGCGGTTCCCTATTGGCTGCTCCCCGGCTGCACCGTCGAGCGCTCAAGCGAATTCGCCACCGACGGCACCTTTTCGGTTAAAGCGCATTCTGAGCAAGGAGAAGGCCAACTCTACCAACGCGTCACCCTCGACGCAGGGGCAACCTATCGAATCGAGGCCGACATTGCCGCAACGTCTACCGCCAAATTGAGCGTGCTCGACGCCGAGCGTGGACCCGTCTACGAAGGCGCGAAGCAGTTGCCCGGCGATGGGAAGATGTACCACTACGTACTTCAATTCGTCGCCCCCGGTGTGCCCGGCCAGTCGACCGAAGTATTCGCTCCTCATCTCACCATAGCCAACGACGGCCAGGGTATTTTTCTGGATAACGTCGCGCTAACGAAAGTGAAAGGCTAATATGCTGGAACGAATCGCCATAGCGATCTGTGTCGCCGCAACGCTTGGCTCCGCCGCGCTATTCGTTATGAAATTCGTCAACAATCCCCTGGACGGTCGGCGCATCGCGCTCGCCAACGACCTGCGGACCATTAAAACTGTCGAAGAGGATTACTCCGTTAAAGCGCCCGAAAATTATGACGCGTTGCGGGACGCCATCACGGACAAGCGCGCCATCTGGACTGAACTCATCGAGCCACCGCCACCGCCGCCGCCTAGAGTGGTGGTCATCCCTCCACCCGATTTCGAAAAATTGCTCGACAAGGTATTCGTTGCAAGAGGGCGCGTGAAGAAAGGCGGCCTTGTCGTAAAAGTGAGGTTCCACCACAAGGGCGGGGGCGTCCGTGGGTTGATGCACGAAATAGGGGACACGATCAATGGGTGCGAAATACTCTCATTTAACAAGGACTCGGTGACCTTCGGGATCAGTCAAAATGGGAAAAAGTACACCCACGATCTCCCAATGTAATAAAATCCAACAAAAGCATCAGGCTCTCATACACTCAGCGCTGTCAGCCTTGTGCGAACACTGTGCGTTATCATAATGAGCAACACCAAGTTGCACGGTACAACCCTAAACGGTAAGGAATGCAAACCCGGTGAAAATCCTCTATAAATTGTGCCAACACTCAAAGCGGAACCCGATCCCCCCCCAGCGGTTTCTTTGCATCGCGATCATGCTGCTCTCCTACGCCGGCCTGTTGTCCTACGCACAGGCCCAGGCCCAACAGAGCCCCACCTCGCCTAACCGGCCGGGCAGCAGCCTATCCGACCGGCTCCGGCCAAACCAGCAGAACAATCAGCAGCAAAACCAATTCGGACAACAGGGACGCAACAACCAACAAGGAAACACTCGTTCCGGCAATCGGAGCGGCGGTATAGGCGGAAGACTCGGGGGGCAAGGCGGGGGATCGAGGGGCCGCACAACTTCCGGCGGAGGAGGAGGACGGACCGGTGGTGCCGCGTCCGCGCCCGTCGTGACGATTATCGGTGACGGCCAGGGCGGCGCCGTGCGCGTCGTCTCAGGTGGCAAGGATGATTTCGAGCCTTTCCTCAACAGACTCGTCGAGTACGGCCCGTTGCCAAAACTTGAAGAAGACATCACGATGTCCGAGATCGGGCCCCTGCCCGTCAGCGAATTTGTTACGACCGTTATGGAAACAACCGGTTGGAACGTGTCCCTATCGAAAGAATCGGCCGCGCAAGTACTGAACTTCTACGGGGGCGAAATGACACCGGAGCAAGCAATGAAATTGCTCCAGCTTAATGATATTTATTACGAGTACGACCAGAGCTCCGGTTGGATCGATATCAAGACCGTCGAGGAATTTCTCCGCGAAAAATACGGCGCCATCATCGAAGAGGTATTCTCTATAGAGCATATGGCCATGGAGGATATGGAAGAGGCCTTGACCGCCCTCTCCTCGCCCGAGGGTATGATCATGGTAGACGACCGCACCTCCACCATCATCGTTCGCGACACGGCAGACAATCTGGAAGCCATGCGCCAGACGGTGTACGGGCTGGATCACGAGCGAGAATCGCGCGCCTTTACCCTGCGCTATATCGACACCGAGGCACTCATCGACAGTATCGAGACCATCCTCTCCGGCAGCGGAGAGGTTCAGTTCGATGCACGGACCAACGTGCTCGTCGTTACCGATCTAAAATCACGCCAGAATCGCATCGAGGCCATGGTCAAGCAATTCGACCGCGAGCTGATCACCCAAGATTGGACACTCAACTACGCAGATCCCCTGTTCGTCGCCGACGAGTTGTCGTTGCTCGTGCCGCAAGACATGGGCAGCATCACAGTCAATGAACTGACACGCCAAGTGTCCGTGACCGCGACCCGAGAGCGCATCGACCTCATCGACGAACGCATTAAAACATGGGATCGCAAATTGAAACAGGTTCAGATCCAGGCCTATCTCGTCACCGCCTCATCCACCGTCGCCCGCAACCTCGGCGTGAACTGGTCCTACTTCGGCATGTCGGGAGACGATCCCATTGCGTTCCAAGTAGGCAGCCAGGCGACCAGTCCCTTCGGTGTTCGCCCCCCCGATTCAGCCGGACAGCAATTGGGACTGGGGCAACTGCCTACCATTGTTTCCGTCGGAGGCGGAGATGATGGCGGAGGAGACACTGGTGACGGCACGGTGGCCAAGATCATCAGCGACGCTGCCGGAAACCCCGTAATTCGAAATATCGTCGGAGGCGACGTGTCAGCCACCTTGGATTTCCTCGAGACCAACGGCGACGTAACCGTCCTCGCTCAGCCACGGGTGACCGTGCAGGACGGCCAGGAAGCCCTTTTCGGGAACACAACCCAAGTGCCCTACGCGCAATCCAGCACCTCAAGTGGCGTCAATAACTTCGGCGGAATCCCAGGCCAGAATTTCGGCGGCTATCCGAGCCGAAGCCAGATCACATTTATCGACGTGGGAACCGTGCTCAGTGTGTACCCCATTATTTCCGAAGAGCAAAATATTCTCCTCGACATAAGCGCCGAAGACAGCAGCTTCGTCATCGTCAACGTCCTCGGATCCAGCCAAATAAACACCGTGCCGCAAAAAACTGAAAATCGAATCGAAACCCAGGTCATGGTTCACGACGGATCCACCATCCTCATCGGCGGCTTGCGCACCAGCAACTTCAGCGACAGCGTAGACAAGGTTCCGTTTTTCGCCGACATACCGCTCCTCGGGAGTTTGTTCAGAAGCACAAAAAAAGATCATGTGCACAACGAGTTACTCGTCTTCATTACACCCACGATCATGGATGAGTATACGCAGCCCGAATCGATGCGCCTGGCCCGCGCCGATGCCAGTATCGCCGAAACCATGCGGTACGACGACAAAAATGCCTTTGCCCGTGCCGCCGACCGGTTAACGGGCGGACACACCGAAGTTCTCGTCGCCATCGGGCCAAGCGGAGAACTCTTCGTGGATAACAAAATCGTGACGCTCAAAGAACTGCGTCGGCGCTTCTTCCAATACCCCGATCCCACCACCACGCGCGTCGTTATCCGGAAGTACCCCGGCGCGCCCAGCACCGTGGTAACGGATCTAACCGAAATCGCCATGGAAGCCGAGTTAGAGGTCGAATTTGACGACAAAGTCATGCCATACGTCCCAGATTTCACAACAGGGACAACACGTAATTAGTTCCTGTTTCAGAAAGCGGTTCTGCAAATATTCCGCCACGAAAAAGCCACCACTTTTGTCATCCTGAGCAAAGCGGATCTCTCTTTCACCAATGTTTTCGACTCATTTGAGATACTTCGCTGCGTTCAAGATAATGGCGTAGACGCCTTTTCCCGCGCGCCCGCAAGCCCTTTCCCTATTCGCTGAGCACCGCCAAGCCCCCCCCCACGGCATCGGCTTATTTCCCGCAGCTTGACACGCAGGCCCTTTGCTGCCACAATAAAGATGACGCATAGTTTTGAACGCTATGACGAATATCTGGCAGAGACATGGGACTCTCTATTGGACAGAGTCTGGGATTCTTTCAGCCCACGCGGAACGCGCCGCAGATTCAACGGGCTAAAACAATTCCGGAATCCTCGCCACGTGTCGGTTTTTCAATCGATGCGGAGGACACCGGTCGTTCGAACCCCTTTGATCGGCCTGATCGCGCAACCGTGCGCGTGGGATTCGGCAAAGGGACCCTCTCCGGGCCCGCCGCCGCGATCGTCGCACTGGATCGCGGATTGCAGTCGGCCCGCCGCATCGTGCCTCCCCTTCCCCAAGAGAACGCCGGTTTAAGAGATCGAATCGCAAGCCAGCTCACGGCGCGGACCGAACGAAACGCGCGAACTCAAGCCAATCAGCGCGCGACCCGAAACGTGGCCGTCGTGACCAATCAGGCGCGAAATTTCATCAATGAGGTAAATGAAGTTGCAGGCGAAGCGTTGGCCAGAATTCGCGGAGAAGATCCCTCCGGCGCAACCGGCGCCACCATTGAGGTAGGGGGGCAAGCCTTCCGATTCGCCGCCGTTGGGGCCGCCTCCGAGTCCGTGACCTTTACCGACGGCGGTGGACGCCTTCGCATAAACGCCCTCGTCTGACCAGCTTTTCCACGCCTCCCCATACCCAAACCTGGCATCGTTCCAATTAGAATATACTGCGGTGACAGGCCGTGGGCGTGGCCCACGTGGGGATATATTCAGACCCTACACTTCACCGCTCCCGAAGGGTACGAAGCAGCCTAAGCCCGGATTTCCCATTTGGAAGAGTCATCTTGAGATCCGCCGGCATCGA
>JAPYPO010000093.1 GCA_029937645.1 Candidatus Hydrogenedentota bacterium | reverse complement strand
CTGGAGGATAGTCCCCCTTTGAAGGGGGATCAAGGGGGATGTTGCGCTTCGCTTGCATCAGTCAACTTTTCGCTTATATTTCTTCAATTGGCTTCCAGCATACAATATATCCATCAGCTTGCGCCGCGCCATCATATGATACGTGATGCGAAGCGCCGTGAAAACAAAAATGTGGCCGTCACCATGATGAGCAGAAAGATGCTATAAGCGAAGGCGGATCCGATACCCGAGGCGCGCCATTGCATGTTGATTTGGACGGCTATGGGAATGTTGGCCGGGGAGAAGAGCAGTATGGATGCGATAAATTCCCCCAGGCAGGCCGCAAAGACAAGGGCCGTAGCGGCAAGCAGCGACGGGGCTAAGAGGGGCACGATAATCGTGCGGAAACAGTAGAACCGCGATGCGCCGAGGGTTCGCCCCGCTTCGATGAGGGATCCGTCAAATTGAACAACCGCCGCGGAGACCATCCGGGTGAACAGGGGTATGTTTCGGACGAAGTATGCCAGGGGTAAAATAAGGACGGTGTTGTAAAGCGGCAGCCAGGGATCGTTGAATGCGGTAATCAGGTTCATCGCGATGACCGTGCCGGGAAGCGCCCAGGGGATCATGACCATGAAGCCAATTGCGCGGCTTCCCGGCTTGGCGCGCCCGATGAGATAGGCGGCGGGGAGGCCAACGGCCAAGGTGGCCAGTGCGGCGGCCACACTCATCCAAAGGCTGTTCTTGATGGGACCGAAGGCGGCTGGATCGGTGAAGATGGCTGTGTAGTTTTTCCACGTCAGATCGCTGGGCACCAACTCGGCCTGCCAGGCTTGGTGATCGACGAAGGACAGCCAGAGGATGATGATGTGCGGCGTCACGACCAGGCCGATAAAGGCCCACGCCGCTACACCGGCGGCCATACGTCCGGACGCGGATTTCATCTCGCGAGGCACGCCTTTCGACGCGACGCCGCCGGGTTTCCTTCGTGAGCGGAAGAGGAGCACACCAAGCAGGGAGACACAGGCGAGCACGACCGTAAGCGTGAGGGCCTCGCTGGCCTGGAAGTTGGTATTGGCTTGGTAGATCTCGACGCTGAGCACGGGAAAGTCGTTCCCGAAGAAGAGCGGCGCGCTGAAGGAGGCGCCGGAGGTCATGAAGGTGAGCAGAGACGCGCCAAGCAACGAAGGCATCAGCATGGGCACGGTGACTTTCCAGAAGACGCGCGCGCGTGAAGCCCCCAGGGTTCGCGCGGCTTCGATTTGTGACATATCCATCCCTTCGAGGGCGGCGGATACCATGGCGTAGAAGAATACGTAGAAGGAGTAGGTGTGGATGATGAGGATGGCGAGTGCGCCGTTCACCTTGAAGCCCTCGATACCGAAGATGATTTCGGCGACTCGCGGTACGAAACCGTCGGTGCCCAAGATGTAGTAGAAGCTAAGTGTGCCTACCAGGGGCGGCAACGCGAAGGGCAGCATAGCAAGGGCCGCGAGGGGGCGGCGACCTGGAAAGACGAAGCGGGTGACCAAAAAGGCGAGCGCCGTTCCGACGATGCCGGAGGTCACCACAGACGCGAAGCAGATGAACAATGTGTTGCGGGTGGCCTCGAGACCGGCCCCGCTTCGCACCACCTCCCAATCCCAACTGGAGAAGGCCGTGAGGAGGAGCCGCAGCGTGGGATAGACAACCGTGAGCGCCAACAGCCCGGCGCATAGCGCGAGGAGCGTTCGGTCCAGGGTCAACCCGCTGTTTTGTTGGATGCGATTCAACGAACTATTCTTTGGCAGGGAGTGGCTGATGAACGCGATTAGGATACGCCGGCCAGATCTTGGTCGACATACTGGCGAATCGCCTGATGATCTTCGTCGCTGAGCTTTGTATAGAGGATGGCCACTTTGAATGCGTCCTCGCCTTTCCCATCCGGGTCGCAGCGAACGACGATCCCTTCGGCCTCGATCGGACGGTCTTCGAGAGTGGGAAGCTCCATGGCGAGGCTCATCTTGGTCATTACGGGAATGGACTGGCTCGTGTGGCACAAGACGCCGTTCCCGCTGATGTTGTCCACATGATTCAGGAGGTGAGTATCCTCCTTCGCCTGTATTTTACGGAACCCCGTCTTGCTGCGAGGATACTTGCGTTGGTTTTCGGTGTCTTGCGACATAGAAGAAATTTCCTTCTGTATGTAAGGCCAGCCAAGCGGCGGACGGCATCTAGTGGGTCATTGCGTATACGACAATGTTTATGCCTAAGGGGTACGACTTTTTAATGGAGAATTCGTTGAAAAACTCGATGTTGTCGATTTCGCGCTCCCAGCCGTCCGCAATGTCGGTGTTGTGGGTCATCACGACGATCAGGCGTCCGTTCTTGTCCCAGATGCCTTTCATGCTCGCCTTTGCGCTGCCGAGGCCCCGCTCCGAGGTGGCGCCGCGCGATTCATCCCAGAATTGAATCGAAGGGACCTGGGGTACTTCGGTTATTTTGAATACGATGCTGAAAATAGGATGGTCCAGCGGAATGTCTCTTATTTTGTATACACGGGGATCGAGTACTTTCTCGATCTCGGTCTGCCAGTTGACCATCGCAAAGTCGCCCCAAAAATCATCCGCATAGAGGAATCCCCCGTTGAGCAGATACCGGCGCAGATTCACAACTTCCTCGTCATTGAATTCCGCCGTTCCCACGTCGGACATGAAAATAAATGGATAGTTGAACAACGACGGTTCGTCCAGCTTCACCACGACTTGACGGGGCTCACCGTCGGGCCTGCGCGCGATGTCGATGGTGGTCAATTCGGCGAGGCGCAACATGAAAAAATGGCCCGCGTCGGGGAAGTCGGTAATCCACCCGAGTCCCATTTTCTCGGTGCGGACCTGGTGGTAGTGGACGGTGGCAAAGGTAAACTTGTCCGTCTTGTAGTCGTTGATTCCGGGCGTGTGCTCACTCTCGCCCCGGCCCCACCGCCGGCCACCGTATCGGCCCTGGGCGTCGACTGGATTGGCGGCGAACGCGACAGAAGCGACGGCGAGCAAAATCCCAATTCGCTGGAAGCGCACCGCGCGCCTCTGCGGGGTCCTGCCGCTCGGGCAACTCGATTCGTACAAGGACTCGCCTCCTCGTGACTCTACGCCAACAGAAGTTGGCTTACTTCTTAAGTGGCCGTGCGCCTCTGGAGTGACCGTACGCCCACAGGCCCATAGCCAGCAGAAGCAATAGTAACACATCGCCCCAGACGGCGGTGAAGCTCACGAAGCCTCCCGCGCCGACGCAGCCCACGTTATCTTGCCCGGCTTGAGTGATCGCAAGGGTAACCGGGCTATTGCTGGCGGAGGGATCGGTCACCTGGATGGATCCATCGCGCGAGGCGCTCTCGGTGTTTTCGGCGGCGGTAATGGTGATGGTCGAACCGGAGATATCGATGGTCAGCCACTCGGCACCGTTGGTCACCGCTGCGCTCCAGTCCAGCGTACCCGCGCCCGAATTCGATACGGTGACGGCCAGCGCCTCGCCTTCGCGCAGCACGTTGTTGAATGCGCTCGGGCTCAGGGAAATGCGCGGGGACTCCGTTTCAACGCCCTTCATTTCGAAGTTGAGCTTTGAGACGGCCGCTTCGCTCAGGTCGTACTCCTTCGTCTCGCTTTGGAAGCCGTCGGCGGCGACCAGCAGTTCGTAGGTACCGGGTTCAAAATTCCGAACGAAGCTGTAGAGTCCGTCTACATTCGTGAAGGCCTCCAGGCCTTCTGAGTTCAGCTTGATCGAAGCACCCTCGATGGCGGCGTCCCCCTCCTCGGACAACACGATACCCTGAATGGTGCGTGGGATGATGGAGGAGGTGTTGAAAATCGTGAAGTGGCTGGTCTCAAACTGCACGAAATGGAGCGAGGTACCTTCGATATGGGTTACGTTGAAGATGCCGTCGTTTCTCCATTCCTGACCTTCCTCGTCGTACCAGAAGACTTCAATGATGTCGTTATGAAGCACATCGGCAGGGTGCGGAATCACGACGGTTACTGGCCTGCTGAATACATGTCCGGCCGGGCCGAGCTGTGTCAGGTGACCGAAGTTTTCATCGAAGCGGGGCAAGACCTCTTCCACCGGCGAAATAGTGATGACAATCGGCTCGTCGGCCGCGCCCGTGGGCACGGTGACTCCCGTGGCGTCGAGGGGGCTGTTGGTGTTGTTAATCATGATCACCGATTCTTCAGCCGGATCAATGATGCCGGAGCTGTCCTCCGTCTCCGCCGTAATTGTGACGAAGACCAGCCGCTGCGTTTGAGCGCCTTCGTCGTCGGTCAAGGTCACAATCACGCGTTTGCTACCGGGAGGCGTTCCCTCGGGGAAGGTGAGCATCGGGTTTTGCTCCGTGCTGAAGACGCTGCCCTCCAATTCCCAGGAGAACGTGACCGCTCCTCCATCGGGATCCGCGCCCTGACCCGAGAAGGTGACCGTCAGCGGCGCGGCGCCGGCGATTGGCGATACCGTCCCGCCTCCAGAGGGCGGGAAGTTTCCGTCGTCTGAGACGTTGACCTCCACGCGTGCGCGCCCTTGAAGGCCGCTGTGGTCGGTCACGAGTAATGTGACGATGAATTGACCCGCGGCGTCAAAGGTCTGCGACGCGATTTCGCCTGTCGCGTCAACGCTGAGGCCGTCCGCCTGATCGAAGTCCCAGACGATTTCATCGATTCCGTACTCGTCGAAGGAGGCGGAGGCGTGAAACTCAACGACGGCCGGCGCTTCGACCGTGGTCTCGCCGACCACGGTGATGATGGCGAGGGGAACTTCAAAGTCCCTCACGCCCTGGGAACCGCCGTCCGCACCGAGGTCGTTGATCGACCCGTCGATATCCGTGAAGGCCGTATTGGGATCGCCACCGTCCCGCCCGGGCGACATGGCCTGCAAGTGGAAATTGAGTTGCGCTAGATCGGCGAAAAGGGGATCCTCGAAGAGGTCGGTGTTGGCCGGAGAGGGTCCATCGAAGTTCGCCCCGTTTTCGAAGAATAAATTGAAGGATCCACCCTGAATGGCGGCGGCATCCATCGAAATCGCCGTTTCGTTGCCCTTGAAGATGCTGTTCTTCAGCGGCCGAAAAATGGCACCCGGCGCGCCAAACACGCCCGCACCCGAGGAATACACGGTGTTGTTTACGAAACGCGTGACTGCGTTCGGCTCTGCGGCGAGGCCGGCGGAGGCGGTGTGCAACACGTTGTTCGATACGGTAGCTTCCGCGAGTTCAAGGACGCGTACGGCGGCCCCGACCGTGTTACCGACGGTAAAGCCGATCAATTTAGAACCGTTGCCGAGCGTGACGATATCGCCGGTTGCGCCGCCCCCGTCGATCAGGGTGTGGAATGCGCCTTCCTCGCTTCGGAGGGTGATGCCATCGCCGACGAGGAGCGTTTCGAGGTAGAGCCCGCGCCGCACAACGATGATGAGATCGGAAATAGTAGAGGAGAGGTTTAAGGCTTCGGTGATCGTTCTGAATGGGCTCTCGCTTCGGCCGTCGCCACCGGAATCCGCATGGGCATCCACAAACATGAGCGGCCGCAGAACCGTTCTAACATTGACCACGCGCTGTACCGATGCGCTCTCCCCCGCCGCGTTGGTCACGGTGTAGCGGACGCTATAGGACCCGACCGTATTGGGGTCTACTCCATTGTCCACGACGATCGAAGCCGTGAGGTCGCCGTCGATGCCGTCGGTTGCCGTGGCGCCCGCATCCATGTAGTCAGTGCCCACGGGGTGCGTGGCCGGATTGGGCCCGGTGATTGAAATCACGGGCACACTCTGCGTAACGACGTTGACGATCCGGGTTGCCATGACCGTGACACCAAGCGGACTGGTGACGGTGTAGGTTACCGAGTATTGGTCGGGCGTGTTCGGATCGACACTGTTGCTGACTTGGATAGCGTCGGTAATGTCGCCACTGAATTCGTCAAAGGCTGTGGCTCCCGCGTCGGTATAGAGGCCGCCCGTCAGAATACCGGTGGGGTTATTTCCCAAGATTGTAATGACGGGATTGGGCGGCGGAAAGACATTTACTATCCGGGTCACCTGCGCGCTGATCCCGAAGGTGTTCGTCACTCGATACGTGACCGCGTACTGATCACGCGTGCTCGGATCGACCGTTCCGGACACCTCGATCAGATGCGTAACATCGCCGCCGGAGAGGTCCGTCGCCGTAGCGCCCGCATCAACGTATTCCTGGCCGGCAAATAGACTGACTGGATTCTCGCCCAGTATCGTGATGGTTGGCCGCATGTTAAACACCTGAACGGCTTCGCTCGGACCGGCGGCTCGAGCCAGGTTTCCGGCCAAGTCGGATGCGGTCCCCGGCGCGATGGCAATCGCCAGCGACCCGTCGCCGGTCACGCTGCCGAGCTTGACGGTTCGGTTTAGAGGTCCAGTACCCAAAATTTGCGGGGCCGCCGCCGCAGCCGTTCCGGTCCCATTCACCACAATATCCGATGCGGAAAGCGAGACGGTATCGGCCCCGGTGTAAGCCACCTCGAAGGAGACCGGGCCAGATGTCGTCACCAGCGCCGATGGCGGGCCGATCGATATGGTCGGCGAGGTTCGGTCTATCGTGAAATCGGGCCCTGTCCTGAGGAGGAGATCGGTGTAGACATTCGATGCCCCGTCCGTCACGTTGCCGGACGACAGGGTAACAAGGGCGATTGTTCCATCCCCCGCGCCTGTGTTGACGCGCACGTCGAATTCCAACGAAAATTCACCCCCCGACCCGGTAACGCTTTCGACGAAAGCGCCTGTCAAGCCCGTTGTCGCGACCGTGAAATCGTCAAAGCCGCCCGCCGGGTCTTCGTCGACCCCTTTGACCGGTTCTGTAAATCGTACGGTGTAACGAATTTGGGCGACGTTGATCGGGTCAGGTATCGCCGGATTGGGGATGACCGAGTCGACCACCGGGGGCGTTGCGTCGATGACGGTAACCTCGCGTGTCGCCTGCGTAGCGCCGTTCCCTGCTGCGTCAACCGCGTTGTAGGTAACGATGAACACGGCGCCCACCAGCGCGTTCGGATCGACCGTATCGCCGCCGATGGTAGCCACGAAGGAGCCATCCACGATGTCCACGGCCATAGCGCCCGGTTCGGACCACGAACCACCCGCCTCGACCGTGGTTAGAGCGGGGTTGGTTACGACAATATTTGGGGGCGTCGTATCTACAACAGTAACCTCGCGTAGCGCATGCGTAGCCCTGTTCCCTGCTATGTCAACTGCGTCGTACCTAACGATAAACACGCTGCCCACCGGGGCGTTCGGATCGACCGTATCGCCACCGATGGTTGCCGCGAAGGACCCGTCCGCGATGTCCATGGCCATGGCACCCGGTTCGGCCCACGAACCACCAGCCTCGACCTTGGTTAGACCAGGGTCGGTTACGGTAATATTTGGCGGCGTCGTGTCGACGACAGTAACCTCGCGTATCGCGTGTAGGGCGTCGTTCCCTGCCAAATCGACCGCGTCATAGGTCACGATAAATACGCTACCCACCGGATCGCTCGGATCAACCGTATCGCCGCCAACGAAAGCGGTGAAGGATCCCCGTCCGCTATGTCCATGGCCATAGCGCCCGGTTCGGACCACGAACCACCCGCTTCGACCGACGTGAGACCGGGGTCGGTTAGAACAATATTTGGCGGCGTCGTGTCGACGACAGTAACCTCGCGTGTCGCCTGTAGGGGGTCGTTCCCTGCCAAATCGACCGCGTCGTAGGTAACGATAAACACGGTGCCTACCGGGGCGTTCGGATTAACCATATCTCCGCCGACGGTAGCCGCGAAGGTTCCGTCTACGCCGTCCAAAACCGTGGCACCCGGTTCCATCCAGAGACCGCCCGCCTCGACCGCCGTCACGCCGGGGTTCGTTACGGTAATGATCGGGGCCGTCATGTCTACGACCGTGACCTGCCGCGTCTTCTGTATGGCGTTATTCCCTGTCGCATCGACTGCGTCGTAGGTGACGGTAAACACCGTGTCCACCGTAGCGTTCGAATCGACGGTGTCACCGCCGACCGTGACCATGACTTCACCGTCGAGGCCGTCCATGGCGGTGGCTCCCGGTTCTATGTAGGAACCGCCCGCCTCGACCGTGATCGTATTTGGGTCAGTTAGGGTAATGACCGGGGCCGTCTTGTCAATCGTGTACGCCTCACCCGATGAAAATTCGCCGTTATTCGCGCCGGTTCCGCCCAGGGGAACTTCGAGAGAATCGACAATGGATTCGTCATCGAAGACGACAAGGCCCAGTGTGCCATCGCCCGTACCCGTACTAACCGTCACCGTATAATTGGCGTCGCTGCCGGTTAGGTCCGTGACCGAAGCCCCGGTAACGCCCGAGGGGTCAATACCGAAGTCTTTCACGTCAACGCCAAAAACCGGCGTACTAAACACGACCTCGAAGTTTAGGGATAACGCATTGGAGGGATTCGTGTCCACGCGAATGATCGCAGTCACCACAGGCGGATTGACGAGTTTGCTCACGAAGATGTCCCTGCTATCTGCGCTGGTGAGGATGGCCGTGTCCGCGCCGGGGTCGAAGTCCGTATTACCCAGGAAAAAACCTGTAGTGTACACGTTGCCCGATGGGTCCACCGCAATACCGCTGCCCCCCTCGCCGCCCGTTCCGCCCATGGCCTTGGCCCACACGAAGTTGCCAGAAGAATCCAGCTTACTCACGAAAATGTCAAAGCTACCCGCGCTGGTGAGGTTGGCCGTGCCCGCGCCGGGGTCGAAGTCCGCCGTGCCCGCAAAGAGCCCTGTGGTGTACACGTTGCCCGAAACGTCCAGCGCGATGCCGTTGCCCTGATCACCGCTCGGTCCGCCCATGGCATTGGCCCACACGAAATTGCCAGAAGAATCCAGCTTCTGCACGAAGATGTCATCACCGCCCGCACTGCTGAGGTCGGCCGTGCCCGCGCCGGGGTCGAAGTCCGCCGTGCCCGCGAAGTACCCGGTGCTGTACACGTTGCCCGATACGTCCACCGTGATTGCAATGCCCTCGTCGGTGCTCGTTCCGCCCACGGCCTTGGCCCACACGAGATTGCCGGAAGAATCCAGCTTCTGTACGAAGATGTCGCCGCCACCCAGGCTGGTGAGATCGACCGTGCCCGCGCCGGGATCGAAATCCGCCGTACTCTCGAAGCTACCCGTGGTGTACACGTTGCCCGATGTGTCGACCGCGATGCCAGAGCCGAAGTTGGAACCAGCGCCGCCCACGGCTTTGGCCCAGACATACTCGCCAGACGAATTCAGCTTTTCCACGAAGATGTCCGACAAATCCACGGCAGTGATATTAGCCGTGCCTGCACCGGGGTCGAAATCCACCGTGCCTTGGAAACTGCCGGTGATATACACATTGCTAGAAGCGTCCACCGTGATGCCTAAGCCCTCGTCGGTAGCGGTTCCGCCTATGGCACGAGCCCATACGAAGGTGCCGGACGAATCCAACATCTGCACAAAGATGTCGTCGCCGCCCACGCTCGTGAGGTTGGCCGTACCCGCCCCGGGGTCGAAGTCGACCGTGCCCGCGAAGTACCCCGTGGTGTACACGTTGCCCGAATCATCCAGCGCGATACCGTAGCCCACGTCAATGCTCGTTCCGCCCATAGCCTTGGCCCACACTAAATTGCCGATCGCATCCAGTTTCTGCACGAAGATGTCGCCACCACCCGTACCCGCGCTAGTGAGGTTGAGCGTGCCCGCGCCAGGGTCGAAGTCGACGGTACCATCGAAGAACCCCGTGGTGTATACGTTGCCCGATGCGTCCACCGCGATGGCGTTGCCCTCGTCGGACGTGAATGCGCCCATACCGACGGCAAAACCGAACTCGACGTCGTCGGCTGCGGCAGGGAAGGCGGTCGCCAGACTGGCGAGGGCCACGATCCAGAGAATGGATCGTGCGTGCGAAAGGTTAGATTGCTTGGTCGGTTTCGTTTCCATGCGGTGCCTTCCCCGTATACAGCCATTTACTGCCTGCGGGCGTGTCTGCCCTACATGCGCGGTCTTGCCTCAATACGAGCTCGCTTTATCTCCCTTCGCGGGGAGACTTCGTATCGACCTTTCGTTTGGGAAATTGAAGACGCAGCCAACGGGAGATGCCGGGTATTCCTCGTTCGCTTTGAGGCTGCCCAACTACCTGCCATCGATATGCTCCCCAAGATTCTAACGGTTTAACAATCCTACTATCGAGACCCCGATCACGTTACCACCGGTCGTCCCCGACGCTTTTATAAACGTACAATTCGAGGGTGCAGTTTTGTTGCTACCGCTGAAATTTCCAGAGACCCTTCTTTGCCTTTACCCATCGGCAGTGTACGCTGAAAGCGTACATTGCCAAGCCCCGTACACTGCCGAGCCACTTGTGCGGGCTAAATATGTTCTTTTCCGCTACGGTCTCTGAAGTGGTAATAGCAGGCCTGCACCTTAATTCGATGATAACACTCTCTGTACGGGCCTTTCGCGATCCAGCTCGCACCGAAGGTTCATGGCTCAATTTGCGCCACGGCTTCCACAGGATTCGGTACTTCCGGGGCCGTCCGATTCAGTATACCAGCATTTAGGAGATCCCACCGCGTAGATGCGAAATTTGCGCATGTGTGTGGCAAATTGATAGTTTCTGCCTCTGCCCAGATTGTTTCGAGTCGCCCAACTGGTCTCTGATATCGCGAATAACAGAAGGAACGCCATGAGTTCGTCTGAGAAAGGCCCGCAAACGCGTCGCGACTCCTCCATGCGGAGCACGGTGGGCGTATGGTTGGGGCCTATCCTATTCGGGATCATCTACTTCTTCGTCGATCTCGACCCAGGGAATCCGCAGGTGACTACGATGGCTGCGGTTGCCGTGCTTATGGCTACTTGGTGGGTCACCGAGGCCATCCCCATTCCAGCAACCGCCCTCCTGCCCGTGGCGTTGTTCCCCCTTCTCGGACTAATGAAGACGGACGATGTCGCGAAGGAATACATGAGCTGGCTGATTTTCCTATTCCTGGGCGGCTTCCTGATTGCGATTGCGGTGGAGCAATGGAATCTGCACAAGCGCATCGCGTTGCGCATACTAAAACTTATCGGGGGGAAACCCTCTCGCCTGGTGTTGGGATTCATGATAGCCACGGGGTTTCTCTCGATGTGGTTGTCTAATACAGCAACCACCATGATGATGATGCCCATGGCCCTTTCGCTCATCGTCCTCTATGAAGAGTTGAACACGAAGCGCGCGGCCACAGGAGAAACGCTCGACCCGCGCGCGTCGAATTTTGGCCTTGTACTCATGCTGGGCCTCGCGCACAGCGCCTCCATAGGCGGACTGGCAACGTTGATAGGCACGCCGCCCAATGGCGTGCTCGTGAATATTTTTGGAAACACCTACCCCGGCGCGGAGGGTATCTCCTTTGCCGCCTGGATGGCTTTCGCCCTTCCCTTTAGCGTGGTATTTCTGTTCATCTCCTGGTTCTTGCTCTGCCGCGTAATTTTTCCGCTGCCCAGCGACAGCCCCTTTAGCGGCAAGGAGTTCATTCGCAGCGAAATCGAAAAACTTGGGCCTGTCTCCACCGAGGAGCGAAGAGTCGGCATCGTATTCGCGGGGGTCGCGCTGCTCTGGATGACGCGTAAAAGCATCCGCTTTGGGGAGGCCTTCACCGTTCCCGGCTGGTCTTCTCTCTTTACGGAAGACTCGGGAATCGCGGGCATGGTCAACGACGGAACCGTATCCATCTTCATGGCGCTGCTCTTATTCCTCATACCCGCCAGCAAAGCCACGGGGGGACGCCTTCTCGACTGGGACGGCGCGAAAAAAGTGCCGTGGGGAATTCTATTGTTG
>JAPYPO010000092.1 GCA_029937645.1 Candidatus Hydrogenedentota bacterium | reverse complement strand
ATCTGGGCCTGGGCGGACCGCGACCCGTTGAAGCCTTATTGGTATATTTCGAATCATGTTGTGTTCGCTCTGGTGGTCGTCTTGTTTTACGCGGCGCTTTTTCATACGCGGCGTTTTGGTCTTCTGCGCGGAACCAAGCTGGCCTACTTTGTCATCGGCGGGTTCACTTTCGTGCTCACGACCTACATAACCTTCGGGGTGCTTCGCGCATCCAATTACAGCTTTTTCGAGGGGGCGCTATGACTCTTGTCGTCAGCGGACTGAGCCATCAAACGAGCGAGATTGCCCTGCGGGAGCGCATGACTTTTTCGGAGGAAGCCCTGCCCGGCGCGCTGCTCCGTCTACGGAAGCAGTTGGAGGGTGGAGGTGCCGTAATTCTGAGCACCTGCAACCGTTTGGAAATCTATGTGAGCCATGCGGGTAGCGCCGACGATCTTCACCATGAGATCAGGCAGTTCTGTAGCGCGTCCCACGGCTTGGCCGAGAGCGAATTCCTCCCGTCGCTGTATGAGTATGACGGGCGCGAAGCCGTTGGGCACTTGTTTCGTGTCGCGTCGAGCCTTGACAGCCTCGTGGTGGGCGAAGGCCAAATCCTCGGCCAAGTTCACGACGCCTATCAATTGGCTCAGACGGAACAATCCACGGATAAAGTCACGAACTCCCTCTTTCAGAAGGCCTTTGGAATCGCAAAGCGCGTCCGCGACAAAACTGATATCGGCTCAGGCAAGGTATCGATCAGCTCCGTCGCGGTCGATCTTGCCGCCTCGATTTTTGGCGATCTCTCGGGCAAAACCGTCCTCGTCGTGGGCTCGGGCGAAATGGGCGAGCTGACGCTCAAGAGCCTGCTGGACAAGGGATCGGAACACGTCATTGTGGCGAATCGAACCGTGGAGAAGGCAGCGGAACTGGCTTCGCGGTATGACGGCGAAGCCGTCGCGTTGGCGAATCTCAGCGACCGGCTCCACGAAGCGGATATTGTCATTACCTCCACGGGGGCGCCGGGAACGGTACTGGGCGAAGAGAATTTTCATGGGGCGTTGCGTCGGCGAAACAACGAGCCGATGTTCGTCATCGATATCGCGATGCCGCGCGATGTGGAGGCCTCGGTCAATGATATCGACAACGTGTATCTCTACGATATCGACGACTTGCAGGAGGTCGCCGATCAGAACATGGAAACGCGCCGCGCTGAAGTGGATCGCTGCCTGGAGATCGTTGACGAGGGTGTCGAGCAATTCAGCAAATGGCTGAGTACGCTTGCCGCCGAGCCGACCATCCGCTCGTTGTCAAAGGAATTGAACGCCATTCGGGAACGAGAACTGGCGAAGACCCTCACACGGCTCGGCACTCTTACGGATAAACAACGTGAAGAAGTGGACTACCTGTCGAAGCGCATCGTGAATAACATCCTCCAGCAACCGATGTCGCAATTGAAACGCGAAGTCCACGATCATCACGACTCCGCCAACGTCTTGCAGTTGGTACGCCGCCTCTTCGGCCTCAAAGAGAGCACATGAGGACACAGGTGGTCATCGGGTCGCGGGGAAGCCTGCTCGCCCTTACCCAAACGAATCACATCGCCGATATGTTGAAGGCGGCCCAGCCCGGCCTTGAGGTGCGGGTCGAGGTGATTTCCACACGGGGCGACCGGATTCAAAATAAGCCGCTGTCGGAAATTGGCGGGAAGGGCCTGTTTACGGAGGAGCTGGAGGCCGCCCTGCGCGAAGGCCTCATCGATTTGGCGGTACACAGCCTCAAGGATCTCCCCACGGACGACCCTGAAGGGCTTGCGGTCGGGGCCACGCCGAAACGGGTGACGCCCAACGACGCTCTGGTCTGCTCGAAGTGGACCTCGCTGGATGAATTGCCCGACGATGCGACGGTGGGCACATCAAGCCTGCGCCGTAAAGCCCAGTTGCTCGCGGCGAAACCCGGTCTTACTATCGTGGACTTGCGCGGCAATATTGACACGCGCATGAAACGCGTCGCGGACGGCGATATTGACGCCGCCATCCTCGCGTGCGCCGGCATCGAGCGCCTGGGCCGCAACGAGGCGATCGCGGAAGTTCTGTCTACGGAGATTATGATCCCCGCCTGTGGCCAAGGCGCGCTCGGTATTCAATGCCGCGCCGAGGATCCGGATGTGCGCGCGCTTCTCGGAAAGATTCATCATGCGGACAGCGCTGCCGAAACGACAGCGGAGCGCGCCTTCCTGAGCCATTTGGGTGGAGGCTGTCAAGTCCCTATCGGCGCTATCGCGGTGGTCTCGAACGGTCGGTTGCGTATGCGTGGATGTGTATGCAGCCTCGACGGCGCGCATATCATACGCGTCGAAATAGAAGGCGACGCGGAAGAGGCCGAAATTCTTGGGCGTGACGCCGCGCTCCTCGCCGTAGAAGACGGGGCGGACACGATCATCGCAAGTATTTAGAGTTCAAGTATCTAGAGTTTCTGAATGCGGCATCACTGTTGAGCGTTTAGGTGGATAGAGCCTATCCTGATGTTTTCATATATCCTCAAAGGTATTGAAAAGGGGAGGGCGGGCATCTTGCCCGTCTATTGCTAGATATTTTTTGCGGGCGAGACGCCCGCGCTCCCCTGTTTCTTCAACGCGGAAACTCTGGGTATCGAGGTCCTCGGAGGTACGCTTACTAGCGACAGATGATGACGACCGCCCCCGATACCCAACCCCTCGCCGGACAGAAGGTCGTCGTGACCCGTGCCCGTAAACAGGCGGGCAAGCTCGCCGAGCAACTCCAGGCACGGGGTGCGGAAATCATCGAATTCCCCACCATTGAGATCCGTGCGGTCGAAGAACCGCTGCAGGTTGGCGATTTGGAGAAATACACCTGGGTAATTTTCACGAGCGTAAATGCCGTCGAATTCTTTGCTCGGGGCATTGAGGCCCTCGGTCGCCCCATCCGCCAAATTGAAAATGCGTCGATTTGCGCCGTGGGGCCCGCTACGAAAAGAGCCGCCGAAAGCTTGGGCCTGAAGGTGGCGCTGGTCCCCGAAACTTTCAAAGCCGAATCCGTAGTGGAAGCGCTTCAAGGATTGGTGATTGATCCGGAGGCGTGGCGTGGCGTGAGGTTTTTATTGCCTCGCGGTGATCTTGCCCGAGACTGCCTACCCAAAGCCCTGCGCGCGCTGGGCGCGGATGTCACCGAGTTAATCGTCTACCGCAACGTGAAGCCCGAGATCGAGGCGGGGGCTGTTCAAGCGTTAATCGATTTTCGGCCCGATTGGATCTCCTTCACCAGCGCATCTACGGCGAAGAATTTTTCGGAGATGATCGGACGCGACAATCTCGACAAGCTAGGCCGCTTCGCCTGCATTGGCCCAACGACATCCCAAGCTGCGCGTGACGGAGGCATCACCGTAACCGTACAACCCGAGCAACACGACATCCCCGGTCTGGTCAAGGCCATGGTTGAGTGGATGCGGGCTGACTCCTGTTAAGTAACTTTCATGATCTCGTCGCTGCTTTTCAGTCAAGTGCATAAATGTGGGACCGCCGCCCTCGGCGGTCGTGCGACATGCATTGACTTTCTGGCTGCGAAAGACCGCCGAGGGCGGCGGTCCCACATTCAGGTGGTTCTGTTTAATCTGAGTTTCTTCCACAATTTGCCCACGGCACGGGGTGTCGAGCTGCTACGGCACTCGTTCTCAAGAAGCCACCCTCACCTTAATCCTCTCCCTGATGGAGAGGAAATAGCGCTCTTGATTTATGAAGGCATTTTACTCGACTGGAAGTACAGCGTTCTCCATCCCTCTCCGTTAGGGGGCGCTCACTTATCTTAATTTCCCGCGAAGCGGGTTCTGACTCGCGATGACAGAAAATGTGACTTTTCTGAGCGAACATACGTTGGCTTCTTCATGAACCAATGCACAAGATGTTGGAGGGTTTACTGCCCTTACAACGACCGCTGAAGCCCGACGACCACGCCTTGAATCTGAAGATCGTTCGCATGACAACGGATGGGGCTCATGGATGAATTGGCGGGCCGCAGTTCAACTGTTGCACCGTTGGGGTGGTAATGTTTTACGGTGGCCTCGCCGTCGATCAACGCGACAACCACATCGCCGATACGCGCACGCCGTTGTTGGTCTACGACGATGATGTCGCCGTCGAGCATACCGTCCTCGATCATGCTGTCGCCGGTGACGCGTAGGCAGAATGTCGGCGAGCCCGCCATTGAACTGGATACGGCGATGTGATCCTCGACGTTCTCTTCCGCCAAGAGTGGCGTGCCCGCGGCCACATAGCCGACGAGTGGAATCATCGCCGCGTCGTTCTGGTAGAGTCCCGCAGCGGCTTTCGGGGTGACCCGAATGCCTCGGGCTTTCGAGGTCCGCTCGATGTAGCCTTTTTTCGTGAGCGCGTTCAAGTGATCGCTGACGCCGTTTGTCGAGGAAATCCCGAATTCACGGCCAAGTTCGGCGATTGTCGGTGGCAAGCCGTTATCGCGGATGCAGTCCACAATAAACTGAAGGATCGCTTCCTGGCGCTTCGTAATACCACGGGTCATGGTTCGAGTCTCCCTATGCTGAATTCTTATTCAGCCCTATTGAACCATACCCCTGAATATTTGTCAAGTAAAAATGCGTGATGATAAATTTCCGGAGACAGTTTGCGCGGTGGGAGAAAGGTGTTTTGTCTAATATTCTTCGCGGGCGTGGGCTTGGAGGCGGGCGGTGGCGCGGGCTAGGGCCGCTTCGGCTGCGGCGAATTCCTGGCGTTCATGGGCTTTGCGGATGCGCGCGCGCGCCTTTTCTTGTGCGGCCTCGGCGCGCGCCTTGTCGAGTGTTGCGCCGTGTTCGAGGAGATCGGTCAACACCGTCACGCGGTCGTCCATGACTTCGGCGAAGCCGCCGTGGACGGCGTAGAACTCGGATTCTCCGTCGGCTTGCTGGGCGATGAGCACGCCCGGAGTGATATTCGACAACAGAGAGGTGTGGCCGGGCAATACGGTAAACACGCCGGCCGCGCCGGGCACCATTACTGCGGCTGCGTCGAGGCGAACCGGATCGTGGCCGGGCGCGAAGAGTTCTACTATGATGTTTCCGTCGGCCACGGCTAGTTTCCTTGGATAGTCTTTGCTTTTTCGACGGCGTCTTCCACCGCGCCGCAGTACAAAAATGCGGCCTCGGGCAACTCATCGTGATCGCCTGCCAAGATCTCGGAGAAGCTGCGGATCGTATCTGCTACGGTCACGTATTTTCCGGGTATCCCAGTAAATTGTTCGGCGACAAAGTTCGGCTGCGAAAGGAATCGTTCGATGCGGCGGGCGCGGTTGACGAGGCTCTTGTCGTCTTCGGAAAGCTCGTCCATCCCGAGAATCGCGATGATGTCTTGCAGTTCTTTATAGCGCTGCAGGACTTCCTGGACCCCACGGGCGACGCGGTAGTGTTCTTCGCCGATGATGCGGGGATCGAGAATTCGGCTGGAGGAATCGAGCGGATCGACCGCAGGATAAATACCCAGTTCGACAATGCGCCTCGATAAAACCGTATTCGCGTCGAGATGGGCGAAGGTGGTCGCGGGCGCGGGGTCGGTCAGGTCGTCCGCGGGCACGTAGATGGCCTGCACCGAGGTGATCGACCCTTTCTTCGTACTCGTGATGCGTTCTTGTAATTCGCCCATTTCCGTGGCGAGGGTCGGTTGGTAGCCCACCGCGCTCGGCATGCGGCCCAGCAGCGCTGAAACTTCGGAACCGGCTTGGGTAAAGCGGAAGATATTGTCGATAAACAGCAGAACATCCTGGCCCTGCTCGTCGCGGAAATATTCGGCTGCGGTCAGGCCAGTCAAGGCCACGCGCGCACGGGCGCCGGGCGGTTCGGTCATTTGCCCGAAGATGAGCGCGGTCTTATCGATGACGCCCGATTCCTGCATCTCCTTCATGAGGTCGTTGCCTTCGCGGGTGCGCTCCCCCACTCCGGCGAACACGGAGTAGCCGCCGTGGCTCTTGGCGACGTTGTTGATCAGCTCCATGATGAGGACGGTTTTGCCGACGCCCGCGCCGCCCATGAGGCCCGTTTTTCCGCCCTTCGAGAAGGGCGCGAGCAGGTCGATAACCTTGATACCGGTCTCGAACATTTCGGCGGTCGTATCGAGATCGACGAACTCCGGCGCCGGGCGGTGAATGGGCCAGCGTATATCCGTCTCGATGGGTCCCTTTTCGTCTACGGGCTCACCCACCACGTTCAAGATGCGCCCCAGCACGGCATCGCCGACCGGGGTCGTGATAAATGACCCGGTGTCAGACACGTCCGTACCGCGCACAAGTCCGTCCGTGCTATCCATGGCGATACAGCGCACGCTGTTTTCCCCTAGATGCTGCGCGACTTCCAGGACGAGCGTGGCGCTATTTTCGCGGTCGATGGTCAGTGCGTTGTAGATAGGCGGCAGCTCTCCGGGCTTAAACTTCACATCTACCACCGGCCCAATAATCTGGGAAATCCGTCCTACACTCATGGTATATCGTCTCCGTTATCGTCGTTCGAATCGTGTCTTCGCGAGTTCCGGTCGCGCGCCGAATTTTGTTCTATCGTTCGCCGTGGGTCACCGTGCTTCTTTAGCTAGTGGTGTGATTCAAAATTCAGAATGCTTATATAAATTGTTCATGCAAACTCTCACTGCGCATGGGGTTGAGCCGCAAGAAAAGGGACAGACACGTCTCCGCTCGTACCTCGCTTCGCTTGCATCTACTTTTGAAAAAGCCCAAAAGTCCCTTTTTTGCTTAGTTTCTTGAGAGAAGTCCACAAGATATAATCTCCCATCAGCATGAATCACACCACTAGTTAAAGCGCCTCCGAACCGCTCACCACTTCGATAAGTTGCGTTGTAATTGCGTCCTGCCGTGCTCGGTTGTATTGGAGCGTTAAGCGGTCAATCATTTCGCCCGCGTTCGTCGTCGCCGAATCCATAGCGGTCATGCGCGCGCCATGCTCACTCGCGGCGGACTCGAACAGGATGCGGTGCATCTGAATCTGTAGGTGGCGCGTCAATAGCGTGTCAAAGACGGCCGTGCTCGAGGGCTCGTAGAGATAGTCGATAACCGCCGTGCCCTCTTTAATCGGTTCAGGCTCGAAGGGCAACAGACGCTCGACCGTCACGGTCTGAGAAATGGCCGACTTAAATTCGTTGTAGATGCAGAACACCTCGCCCACTTCGCCGACGGTGAAACCGCGCGCCATCTCGGAAACGATCTGTCCGGCTTCCTCGAAGGGCGACCGGTCCATCACGCCGTCGTAGGTGGCGTGGAGGGAACCGTAGCGCCTCGCCAACAACTCCGCGCCTTTGCGGCCGACCATCGTCAGTTGGACCTCGCGCCCCGCTTCCTTTTCCGTATTCGCTGCGAGGAGAGCCCGTTGGACGATGTTGCTATTGAAGGCGCCGCACAGGCCTCGATCACCCGTGACGATGAGCAATCCGACGGGGCCTTGCTCGTCGCCTTTGCCGAGCAAGGGATGCAGATCCAGCTCAGCGCGCGTGGCGAGATTGTTGACTAAATCACGCATCCGGTGCGCGTAGGGGCGCGCCTTGATGATCGATTCCTGGGCACGCCGAAGTTTGGCCGCCGCGACCATTTTCATCGCCTTGGTGATCTTCTGGGTGCTCTTTACGCTGTTGATGCGTCGTTTTATGTCTTGTAGATTTGGCATGAAGTTCCAGCGTGATCTTCGCTATACCGCGTTAAACGATTCGCCAAAGGCGTCTAGCACCGCGTCGATTTTCTCTTTCAATTCGTCGCTGAGCTTGCCGGTGTCTCGCAGCTCCGCCATGAGATCGCGGTGCTCCGTCTCGAAAAGGGTATGAAGTTGCCGCTCGTAGGATTCGACGGAGGCCGAAGGCATGTCGTCCAAGCGGCCCGTTGTGGCTGCGTGAACGATTAATACCTGGTATTCCACAGGCAGCGGCTGAAACTGATCCTGCTTGAGAATCTCGACCAGGCGGCGTCCGCGTTTCAACTGAAACTGCGTCGCCTTGTCCAGGTCGCTGCCGAACTGGGAAAAGGCTTCTAGTTCCCGGAACTGCGCCAGCTCGAGCCGGAGCGAACCGGCAATCTTTTTCATCGCGGTTATCTGCGCCGCGCCGCCGACGCGCGACACGCTCGTCCCCACGTTGACTGCCGGGCGTACGCCCGAGTTGAACAAGTCGTTCTCCAGGAAAATCTGGCCGTCGGTAATCGAAATGACGTTGGTCGGAATGTAGGCGGAGATGTCGCCCGCCTGCGTTTCGATGATGGGCAGCGCGGTCAGGCTCCCGCCTCCGCGCGCGTCGCTCATCTTGGCGGCGCGTTCGAGCAAGCGCGAGTGGAGGAAAAACACGTCGCCGGGGTAGGCCTCGCGACCCGGTGGGCGGCGCAAAAGGAGGGACAACTGCCGATAGGCCACGGCATGTTTCGATAAGTCGTCAAATACGATAAGCGCGTGGCGGCCGTTGTCACGGAAGTATTCGCCAAAGGCGCAGCCCACGTAGGGCGCGATGTATTGCATGGGGGCGGACTCGGAGGCCGAGGCGGAGAGGACAATCGTGTATTCCATGGCGCCGCTGTCTTTGAGTTCGTCGACCACGCGCGCGACGGTGGATCGCTTCTGGCCGATGGCCACATAGATACAGGTGACGTCGCCGCCTTTTTGGTTGATGATGGTATCGAGCGCTATGGCGGTTTTTCCCGTTTGCCGGTCGCCGATGATCAGTTCGCGTTGGCCACGGCCGATAGGGGTCATCGCGTCGATGGCTTTGATACCCGTCTGCAACGGTTCGCAGACCGGCTGGCGGTCGATAATGCCCGGCGCGATGCGCTCGACTTGCGAGGTTTCCGTGGTGGCGATGGCGCCGCGGCCGTCGATCGCCTCGCCGAGCGAATTGACCACGCGGCCGATCATCCCATCGCCGACGGGGACGGACGCAATGCGGTTCGTACGTTTTACCGTGTCCCCTTCCGCGATTTTTTCGTATTCACCGAAGAGCACGACGCCGACGTTGTCTTCTTCAAGGTTGAGAATCATCCCCTGAACGCCGTGCGGAAAATCGAGCAACTCGCCGGCCATGGCTTTCTCGAGCCCGTAGACCCGCGCGATGCCGTCGCTCGCCTGTATCACCGTGCCGACTTCGGCGATGTCGATCGCCGATTCGTAATCAGAAATCTTTTGTTTGATGATTTCCGAGATTTCGGTAGCCTGAATCTTCATTCCTTTATTGCTCCTCTTCGACCAAGGCCTGCTTGATGCGTTCCAGCCTGGTCTTCAAATTACCTTCCAGCACTACGCCCTCCATCCGAACCGAGATTCCGCCCAGGAGTTCCGGTTCGACGGAGGTAGATAAGCGCACGGTTTTTCCCGAATAGGCCGAGAGTCCTTCGCGCACACGCTCGGTCTGCTCGGGGGTCAGCGGCGTCGCGGTCGTGATCTGCGCCGTCGCCCGGTTTAAGCGCGTGTCAACAAGCTGTGCAAATTCGCGCGCCACCTCCGGCAGAAAACGAAGCCGGTGGCGTGTAAATAACATTGTCACCAGACGAACTACCGATTCCGGCACGGCGGCCGCCTGCAATATATCGTCCAAAATCTGGGCGCGTTCCGGTCGCGGCAATGCGGGGTTCGCGAGCAGCGTCATGAGATCTCCGGATTGCGAAAAAGCCATCACCAACTCGTCGAGTTCCTCCGACGCCGCCTCGGCGGAATCGTCCGTCGGAATGGCGTCGTTCAGGCCCTTCGCGTAGCGTGCAGCGATGAGGTTAGCCGCCATTACCGTTGCCCCAATTCGTTGAGAAAGCCATCAATCATCTGCGACTCAGACGCCGAACTCCGATGCGACTCATAGCGTTGTGCGACGATGCCCAGGGCTTCATCGACCAGCGTTTCCTTCAACGCATGCCGAGCGCTCAGCTCTGCATGGCGTTTTCGGTCTTCGGTCTCGCGTGCCAAAAGCGCCATGCCTTGCGCCGTGCTTTCTTTCACATGGGCGCGTTCTACCTCCAAACGCTTCGCAACGTCATCGGCCATGCGGTCGCGCACTTCGCCGATGCCCTCCAACTGGGCGTTGGCCTGCGCCTTCCGCTCGGCCATCGTCCGGCTCTCCGATTCTGCGATCTCGATGCGCTCACGCAATTGCGCGATCTGTCCATCCACAAATCCCAAGAAGGGAGCCTTTGCAAATCGGTAGATCAGGATGACGACCATCAGCGCGTTAATCACATCAAACACGATGCCGTAACGGTTGCGGCGCTGTTGCTCGGCCTGGAATGCCGGACGCGCTTCGTAGGTGGTTGCAAATTCGATCTGCTCACTCAACGCTTCGCTCGGCTCATTTAAGCCCGGCCGTTGTTGCCACAGCTTGTACGCGCCGCTCTTGGTGATCGAGAGGTATTGATCGTGCTGATTTTTATAGTCCGCCAAATAGTCTTTCGATAGCCCCGGCGGACCCCACACCATATTGACCGCAATGGCCACGAAAAGATAGATGACGACGTAGGCAATTAGAAAACGTTTCGCAGGGCTCATGATTCACCCCCGACGTCCAGGTGCCGTTCGATAGCTTGCGCCAACTCGGGAGCAAGTCTAGCGACATCGGCGCGCGCCGCGTCCACCTGTGCCTGCGCCTCTAGGAGGGCCGCTTCGACAACTGCATCGGCCTCATGTCGATGTTTGCCTAGGGTCTCGGTGTGCTGTTGCAGGAAACCGCCTCGGCCCGCGCGAAACTCGTCCTCCGATGTCCGGCGAAGGTTGACGATCTCGGTTGCGTAGTGGCCCTCGATGCGCTCAGCGTCGTCGAGATCCGTCTCCGCTTCCGACTTGCGCTGTTCGAGTTCTGCTTCCCGCGCGTCCGTAACTCGGATGGCCGGGCGCACGATAAACCGGGAGGCTCCCCATAGAAAGATGAGGAAGAGCCCCAGTTCGACGAATATTGTGAAGTTAATGGTAACCATTGGTCTGCCCGGTGTCGAAGGGGTTAGGCGCCCACTACGAACAACATCAACAAGGCGACGACGAGCGAATAGATACCCGTGGATTCCGAAACGGCTTGGCCGATAAGCATGGTGCGCGTCAGCAACCCGGCGTTTTCCGGCGCACGTCCGATCGCTTCGCAGGCCTTCCCGGCAGCAAACCCCTCGCCGATTCCAGGCCCGATGGCGCCGAAGCCCATGCAGATGCCCGCGCCCAAAAGCGCGCCGGCCTGAACCAAGTCAGTCCCGCTAATGGCCTCGGCGGTTTCCGGCGTCACCTGCGCGGTTACGGAATTTATAATTCCCAACAACGTTGATGGGTCTATCATGTCTTCTTTCCTTTCACATTGTTTTCAGCGCCCGATGGCGCGGCAACGTATAGTCTTTCTAAATTACAAACAAAAGCACCAGTGCAATGATTAACGAATAAATCGCCGTCGACTGCGACACGGCCTGGCCGATGAGCATGGTGCGCAAGAACAGGGCGTCGCTGTCCGGCTTGGCCGCTGTGGCGGCGCAACTGGTATCGCCCACGAGGCCGCATCCGATACCAGGCCCGATGCCGCCAAAACCTACCGCGATGGCGGCACCCATAATCTTCGCGAAACCAATGATATTCGTTTCGATATCTTGGAGTGTGAACAACATGATGAAGGCGACCAACATGCCGAAGATCGCCGGCGTCTGACAGACGGCTTGGCCGATCAACATGGTCCGCACGGTAATCGCTTGGGAACGGGGCCACGCGCTGAGGCCACGCACCGCGCCACCCGCTGTCGTGCCGGAACCAATCCCCGGCCCGAGGGCGCTGGCGCCCATAGCCAAGCCCGAACCGACCGCGATGCCCACGGCGGCCAAGCCG
>JAPYPO010000091.1:7049-11893 GCA_029937645.1 Candidatus Hydrogenedentota bacterium | reverse complement strand
TCAATCTCATTGGCTCCGGTCGCCGACGGGTCCATATGGGTAATCTCGGTTTAAGGGAGGTTGTGCCGCAAGAACGCATGGGATTTCGTCGCAAGAAAAGGGACAGACACGTCTCCGCTCGTACCTCGCTTCGCTTGCATCTACTTTTGAAAAAGCCCAAAAGTCCCATTTTTGCTTAGTCTCATGAGTTAACTTCAGAAGACATAATCTCCCCTCAGCATAAATAAAACCACTCGTGTATTGGCTTCTTTATGAAGCAATGCCTAGAGGATCTTCGAGCCCGAAGGCCGCACTCGCCCTGCGATTAGCGCCCCGGTGATTCCCAAGAGAGTCAGCAATACGAACTGAATCTGATTTCCGAGCGGTAATTGGAAGAGGGGCGCAGGCTCTGCAATGAACACGATAGAATTTGCCGAGGGGTCGAGTGGTGTTCCGGATAGATCGGTGGGGCCGGGCGACACCGTGAGGGTATAGGAGAGCCCAATCCCCATGCTATTCACTGAAATGTCTACCGTATCGCTGTCCACGCGTGTCACGCTTTCTGCGATGAGCGCTGGGGGACCGCCGGTAAACTGATAAATGGCGGGATCGATCAGGGCTGCATTGTTGGTCATGGCTTTGCTGTATGTGAGGCGCACGGTGGTTAAGTTTATGGCGACTGCGTCCAAAACGCGCGGGGCTGAGGAGCCGCTGAACTTCGCCCACCATGTCGTATAGCGGTTTGATGCGCCTGCGATGAGCTGAATGGTCCACATGGTCGTATCGTCAACCGGATCGACGTGGGTCGCGCTGTAATCGCCCCAGCGCGTCTTAACCATTACGAGGCCGGTCTGCTCTTTGATCGCGGTGATGGGCCCCATGGTCCCCAAAGGCATTGAGTCGTCTCGCTGGACGAAGTAGGAACCAACGGAGACCTCGGCGGAAGAGCCGGAAAATCCGATAAGAACTTCGTTGTTTGCGTTTACGGCGATGCTTGGGAAATAGGCGAAGAAATCCGGACTTGAGCCGAATTCTTGCCCGGACTGAATGGCGGTGGAGGAGAAGGGATCGACTTCCCACCATTGCGCGGCTGTTACCGTGGCGGTGCCGGAGGCGGGGAGGGCCGCGGTATGAGTGGCCCAGAGTCGTCCGTTTCGGAGCACGGTGTTTTGCGTCCGGTCGTCGTTTGTTTCGATTTTGTCTACGGATCCTTGTTGCGGCGCATCGGGGAATGTGGGATTCCATTGTTTGCCGAGTATGAAGTCTGAACTGAGGCTAAACGTCGGTGAAGTGGCGGTTCCGGAAATCATGGATAGTTGGAGCACGCCCATGCCCCCGAAACTCGAACTGATTTGAGTGAGCATGAATTGGGTCGTTACGCCTGCATCGTATGTCAGGGCGGGGGCCGGGGCGGCCTCTCCCGAGTTGGAAAAGGAGGTCGTGGTGATGGCTCCTCCGTCCAACGCGGTGGATTTCGCGACTGCCCAGATGGCTGACCCTAGGAAGGTATCGTCTGCGTTTGTAAAGAGATTGGCGGTGAAGGTGATCTTGTCTTGGGTCATGCCGATATAGGGGAAATCTAACCACGTTGTTCCCCCGGGGTCCGCGTCAAACAACCATTGGCCCCAGGGATCCGTTGGGTCGCTGGTTGCGCTCACGGCCAGCAGTATGGCTGAATCCGAAGCCCGCCGGTTCGCGACGGCAACGGCTAGGAAGCGGTCGGCCAAGGGGTCGTAAATGACTTTAGGATCGAAGACATTGGAGAGGCCGGGGAATTCTCCCCAGAATGAACTAAGCGATGCGCTGCTGAGTTTGTTTCCTTGCTTATCTTGAATGGTGATGCCGCTGTTCAGGATGACCATCAGGTGATCGGGGCCTACGGCACCGTTCGTATCGGGTGGTGTCGCGCCGCTCGTTGTCGCGAGAAAGCCTTCTGTGAAGGCTGGGGGAGCGGGGGAGAGGGGGTCCCGTTGGTCGTTCGTCGAGAGGTGCCGCTGATTTCTGATCGACGCTCTGGCTTTCGAATGTGCGGGTCGGGATGGGCATGAAAGGCGCCTCGAATGTGTCGGGGAACCTGCCCGTCTTCGTGTAGAAATGTTGGTCGCGGGCGGCGGCGCGTTCGATTGTTGTTGTCGCCGAAGCGGCTGGGGTAACGGCGATACCCGTCCGGGGGGCTTGCACCGGTTCCCAGGATATGGACTGTCCAGCGGCGCTGAAGGCTACTGTCAGCAGAGAGAGTAGCGCGGCGGTTGTGAATAGTATGCCGTCAGGGGTGCGGGGCGGTTTCCGGTCGTTACACTTCAACTTCTGTATTTTCATGTGACGATGGTGATCGTGGAAAGGGTCTTTATGGAGCAGCCGTCCGTGGCAAAAGTCGAGCGCGGTCTGCGGACGGATTTTTCGGACGAACTCTTCGCTGCAAAACCTTGAAAATGTGCGGCTTCTGCGAGGGGCATCTAGGAAGAAGCGCCTGAGTTAGACCTTTCGCTTGACCCCTTTCTTAGACGCTGTCTTCGGAGACGAGTTTCTGGTAGTAATCGCCGAAGGAGACGCCTTGGCTGTCTTTCATGAGGGCCATGGCTGAGCGGGGGTGTTTGTTGAGTATGCCGGTGACGAGGTAGGGGATCTCGTAGCCCCACTTGAGTTCTGCCTGAAGCTCGATGAAGTATTTTTCGATGAGATCGAGAATCGGGCGTACGTTGTATCTCGGGTTTTTGAGGAAGCCGAGGAGTAGTTCGGTGGTGCAATTGCCGGCGGCGCGTCCCATTCCGTAGATACTACCGTCGAGGTTGTTGATTCCTTTGATGATACCTTCGACGGTATTGGAGAAGGCGAGCTGCTGGTTGTTGTGGCAGTGGATGCCGATTTGTTTGCCGGGTAGGGCTGCGATGTATTTGTCGGCCAGGTATTGAATCTGTTCGGAGTAGAGGTAGCCGAAGCTGTCTACGAGGTAGATGTATTCGAAGTCGGTATCGGCGAGTTGCTTGAGGCACTCGTCGAGATCGGGCTCAAGGACGTGGGAAACGGCCATGATATTTACGGCGACTTCGTATCCGTGTTGTTTGCAATGGTTGCCGAGGTGGATGGCCTTATCGATTTCCTTGGCGTAGGTGGCTACGCGGTAGAGCCCCACGATGGATTCGGACTTGGGAAGGATGGTGTCGTAGTCGGTACGGCCGACGTCGGCCATGACGGAAACCTTGGTGTTGCACTCATGTGCGACTTTGCGCAGGTCCTCTTCGTCTGAGAATTTCCAGGGCCCGAAGTCGTCAACGGAGAACTGTTTCTTGTCGGCTTTGTAGCCGAGTTCGCAGTAGTCGACGCCGGCTTCTACGCAGGCGTCGAACACGTCTTTGACCATCGCGGTATCGAATCGGTGATCGTTCATGAGACCACCATCGCGGATGGTGCAATCGACTATTTTAATTTCAGGCCTGTACACGGGGGCTCTCCAGTCGCAGGATTCGGGTAAACAAACAGAATTAAGGAGTGTACGCGCCGGCAGTGCGCGGTGTCAAACATTGGAGCGTGGTTTTCATTCAGCCTAGATTTATGCTCTTCGAGGTAAAAAATAGGGGGGAGGACCACGATGAGTATGAAGGCTGTGGCGCGGGTCCGTTGCATTCGTGTTGGGCCGGTGCTAGTATCTGCCCGCATGAGCCGGTTTTATTATACGAATTCGCAGCAGGGTAAGGTATCGCGGGTCTTGACGGACCTCGTTCGGTCGCGGCAGCTTCTGGTGGATCTGGTGTGGAAGGATGTCCGGGTGCGGTACCGCTATGCGGCGATGGGTTTTTTGTGGGCGGTGCTGGAGCCGTTGTTTATGATGGCGGTGCTGACGCTTGTGTTTTCTATGTTTATGCGTATGTCGGTACCGGAGTTGGGAGTTTTCACGCCTCGTCATTATGCGGCATTTGTGTTGAGTGGCCTTATTCCGTGGCAGTTTTTGTTTTCTGCACTGGGGGCTGCGACGCGTTCTCTGGTTGAGGGCCGGGATCTTGTGAAGAAGGTCTATTTTCCACGGGAGGTGATTCCGCTTGCTGCGATCGGTGTGGCCTTGGTCAATCTGCTGATTGGGGCGGTGTTGCTGTTGGGTCTGTTTACGGTATTGATGGGGCAATTCCCGGGTTCGGGCCTTGGCTGGGTGGCGGTTATTTTCTCGATTCAGTTTGCCTTGATTGTGGGGCTTGGCCTGCTGCTGTCTTCGGCAAATGCTTATTTTCGGGATGTGGCGCATATGGTGGACGCGGCGCTTCTCTTTGGTTTTTATGCAACGCCGATTTTCTATTGGCAATCGTTGGTGGAAGAAGCGTTGCCTTCTTGGGCGTACACGCTCTATACGCTGAATCCTATGGTTGGGATTGTGCATGCGTACCGATTGGCGTTGTTTGAATCGAGCGAGCCGATTGCGCCGTTGCTGGTTGGCCCGGCGCTCATGGCGGTGTGCGCGCTAGTGGCTGGCGTGGTGATGTTCCGCCGGAACACGGCCACGCTTGCGGACAATCTCTAATGCCGATTATTGAAGTGGATAGCGTTACGAAACGCTTCCGGTCGCGTATCGGTGTGCGCGCGTTGCTGGGGCGTGGCGGGTTCATGGACGCGGATGGTAAACGCAGTGGGCGCGTGACGAATACGGTTCTTAAGGACATCTCGTTTGAGGTGGATAAAGGGCAATCGCTCGGCATTATTGGCGCAAATGGATCGGGGAAGAGCACGCTTCTTAAGATTATCGCTGGGGTGACGGTGCCTAGCGCGGGGGACGTCCGGGTGTATGGACGGGTTGCGTCGCTGTTGGAGCTTGGCGCGGGTTTTCACCCCATGTTGACGGGCCGGGAAAACGTCTATTTGAACGCGGGGCTTTTGGG
>JAPYPO010000091.1:0-7039 GCA_029937645.1 Candidatus Hydrogenedentota bacterium | reverse complement strand
CTTTTGGGTATGCGTCATGCCCAGGTGGATGAGGTTTTTGAGGATATTGTTGAGTTTTCCGGCATACGCCAATATATCGATCTTCCGGTTGACACCTATTCGAGCGGGATGTATGTGCGCATTGCGTTTGCGGTGGCTGCGCATACGAACCCGGATGTATTTCTCATTGACGAGGTTCTTTCGGTTGGGGATGAGGAGTTTCAACGGCGCTGCCGGACGCGGATTGGGGAGCTGATAGAACAGGGGAAGACGATCGTCTTTGTCTCTCATGATCTTGGGATTGTGAATACGTTGTGTGACCGCGTTGTGTTGCTGGATGGTGGGAAACTGATTGAGCGGAAGTCGGCGGCTGACGCGGTCAATTTTTATTTGCGGCAAGTGGGAGAGGAAAAGGGGCTGCACACGCTCTCCGACGGAAATGTGGAGGTAATTTTTTCGAACGGGCGCTTGTCTTTGTTTTACGATCAGGACGAGGTGTCCGGTGTGAATGGCTTGGTGTTTCGCGTATACAATCTGGGCCGCTGGCACGATTCGTTTGAGGCTGAATGGGAGGTGACGGAGCGCGAGGCGGGATCGTGCACGGCGGTGGGCCGTTTTCCCAGACTGCCTGCATCCTTAGAATGGACGCTATCGTTGGCGGGTGACACGCTTTCGTGGACGCTGAAGTTGGTTTGTGAACGGGAGATGGAGGCGGATGCGATTGAGGTAGCCCTTCAGTTTCCAGCGACCTATTCGGATTGGTATTACGATGATCAATCGGGGTCCTTTCCGGAGATTGCGCCTGAAGACACGCGGGGCGCGCATGTGTTTCCGCCGGAGTTGCTGTGTGAGCATGCGGGCTTGTCGTCGCGATCAGATGCAGCGGGGATACTTCCATCGATAGAGTTTTCTGTGGAAGGCGCGCGGCCTCGGCTGGCGGGCTCGTGGCATAATACCGATTATATGACTGGCTGCCGCCTTTTGCTTCTTGAAGAGCGCCTGAAGACGGGTGAGAGTTCCTTCGGAGCGGGTACGCACGATATTATGAAGTTGGGGGTGGGGCTTCGGCGTGGGAATCAGGAAACGATTGCCCGAGTGGGGGAGGCGGCGCACCGGTCGACTCTGAGTAACGATGTGCTGACGGCGCGTTTCGACCGCGGGTGTTTGCGGCTCTCCTCAAAAGGCCTCCAGATTACGAAAATACCGCATGTGTACGCGTCTCTCCTGTCGGGGAATTTATGGATGGATAGTGTGAATCTTCGGTGGGACAGCCTGGTGCGTAATGGTGATCGACTGGAAGCAGTTGGTGAATCGCGCCGGTTACCGTTTCGGATGATTTGGGAGATCTCCTTGTTGCCTGATGGGGTCGGCCTGGAGATTTGGATTGAGCCGTTGGAGGATTTGGAAATCCAGGAGCATCACACGTCTGTTCTCCTTGTCCCGGAGTATGATCGGTGGAATACCGAATCGGAATCGGGGGAATTTTCCGAGATTTCTCCGGAACAGGGGGCATGGAAGCACATGAATAAGAGGTATAATGTGGGCCGTTTCATTGAGGCTTCGGGATCGGGTGTTCCCGGTATCCGGCTTGAATCTGATTCTGAGCGAATGCCTCTTCTCATGACGGCGCTCAATGCGTCGTATGGTGAGCAGGCCCGGGTGCTCCAGGCGCTACGGAGTCCGGAGCATCAACCGCTGCACCTTGAGCCAGGGCGGCACCTCTATTTCTCGGGCGCGGTCCGGGTTCTGCCGGGGTAGGAAAGGCAGGCGGGAATTCCAGGTAGTGCGCCCGTGTTGCAAGAGGGTGGCGGAAGAAAATCCGTTGTCTAAGGGAATAGGCTGTGATAGACTTTAAGGCCTCGATACATGAAAGGTTATCCATGAACTCCGAAATAGCTGTTACTCCCGATTCTGCGGGTTCTATCGCCTCGCCATCTCCGCGCAAGACTACGAAGCGCACGTTGAGCAAACGTGGTGTGTTGTGGCTCGGTCAGACGTGCAATCTTCGTTGCTACTTTTGCTATTTTCTAAATCGAATTGCGGATTCGGAGCACCCCGAGCACCCGTTTATGAGCCTGGAGAAGTGCAAGGAAATCTGTCATACGTTGCGCTATTTTTATGGCAATACGGCTATCGATATCCAGGGCGGCGAGCCGACGATTTATCCGGAGATCCTGGAATTAATTCGGTACTGCCGCGAAATCGGGCTGCATCCGACACTTATCACGAATGGGCTCGTTCTCGCGAAGAAGGAGAAGCTGGCTGAGTTTAAGGAGGCGGGTGTACGCGATTTCCTAGTGAGTCTGCACGGCATCGGCGATATTCATGATGAGGTAGTTTGCCGCAAGGGAGCGTACGTCAAGATTATCCAGGCCATCGAGAATATGGGTGAGCTGGGAGTTCCGTTCCGGTTCAATTGCACGATGTCTAAGCCGGTTGTTTCCATTCTTCCCGATATTGCGCGTAAGGCGGTGGAGTATGGAGCGAACGCGGTCAACTTTATAGCCTTTAATCCTTTCGAGGATCAGTCGGCGGGTATTCGGACCCATGATAATGTGGCGAAGTATGCCGATATCAAAGATCCTCTCAACGAGGCGATGGATATTCTTGAGGAGGCGGGCATTGAGTGTAACGTTCGCTATCTACCGTTGTGCATGTCGGAGGAGCGGCATCGGAAGAATTTCTATAATCTCCAGCAGCTTCCTTATGATCATCATGAGTGGGATTATTCGAGCTGGATGTGGACGGGGATGCAGCCTCAGCGGATGAAGGGCGGCGACCTGAATACGCCGTATCGATTGGGCCGCTTCGCGCGCCGTGTCTATCATCAGGATCCCGCTGGACTCATTGAGATTCGAAAGGCGAAGCCGCTCCGGAATCGCCTGTTTTTTACGGCGCAGGGAATTATCGCCCGCCTTGGAAATCTCTTTAAGGGGAAGGAATACTGGTATCGCCGCGAGGGCCGCGTCCGGGCGATTCAGGATCTTCACTACCAGCATCATGAGGCGTGTAAGACCTGCTCGTTACGGGGGATCTGCGATGGCTTCCACGGGGATTATGCGCAGTTTTTCGGGACGGATGAGGCGTGCCCGATCACGGATTCTCCGGCCACGGATGACCCGCTGTTCTACCTCTCTAAGCAGGAAAAGTGTGTGGAAGCCGAAGACGCCAGTTGGGCTTCCTGACTGGGCTGCTCTTGAACGACTTATGGACACCAATGAACACGAATGTTTTCACAATTCGTGTCTATTGGTGTCCATTCGTGGTTCTGTAGGATTTATTGAGCCGCAATCCTGCTGGAGTTCCCCCGTTTAGGTTGTCGACGCGACTCCGGAATCTCGGTATACTGCGAAGGCGATGATGAAGATGTAGAGGAGTACGAAGAATGCGCCTTCGTGCCTCTGAATGGTTCGTTTGGGGTGGCCGATGAACATGAATGCGAAGAGAAGGATTGTGGCTACGATCATCAGCCCGAGGTCTACGTTTAGACTTGTGTCGTAGGTCATCGGAAAGGTCACGCTGCTGATTCCGAGGACGATAAAGATATTGAAGATGTTAGAGCCCACGACATTTCCTACGGCGATATCGACGTTTCGGCGGTAGGCCGCGACGGCTGAAGTGGCCAACTCGGGCAGCGAAGTTCCTATGGCGACTACGGTGAGGCCAATCAAGGCATCTGACATGCCGAGATTTTCCGCGATGGTCGTCGCGCCCCCTATCGTACACTTTCCCCCGATGACCAACCCTGCTCCTCCTGCGATGATTTCGATGACCGCGCGTCGATTGGAGTCCTTGGCTTGCGAGCCGACCCACTCTTCGTCGGGATTGTTTCGCAGGGACTGGGAGATGTAGTAGATGAAGGCGCAGAAGGAGCCTAGGAGGACGATCCCGTCGCCTCGCCCGAGTCCGGAAGTGGTGCCACTACCCAGAAAGGCATCGTTGAGCATCGCTGCGAGAACTAGGGAGGCGAGTAGGGTAAAGGGAATCTCGCGCCACACGGTTTCGCTGGCAGCGGACATGGGGTAAATCATGGAGGCGACGCCGAGCACAAGGAGGATATTGGCGAGGTTGCTTCCAATGACGGTAGCGATGGCTAACTCGGGTTCGCCCGCGGCGCCGGCGAAGAGGGTGATGACGAGTTCGGGGAGTGATGTTCCAAAGGAGACGACGGTCAGACCGATGATGAATTCGGAGACCTGGAAGCTTCGGGCGATGGATGAGGATCCGCGTACGAGCCAATCCGCGCCTTTGATGAGAAAAACGAAGCCGACGAGTAGGAGCACGTACGGCAGAGCGGCCACCATCAGGTCTGGCACAGGAAGCATCCTCTTATCTGCGGTTATCGGGGGCGATTCGCGCCGGGTTGGCGCGGTGTCCTCAGGGCTCGGAGGTTAGCATACCCCTGAAGGGCGTTGCACGGAATTGTCGGCGGCGATGATTTTTCTCGACCGATTAACGGCCCGGCGGCGTATTGCTGGTATGCATCGATTTTCAAAAAGACCGCCTCCCGAAATTGCTTCCGGGAGGCGGTCGACTATGGATTGTTGGATTAGTTGGATGTGCAGATCATTTCGAGAACTTTCTCGAAAGCGCTGTCGGCGATTTCACGCATTTCGTCGTCTGTCCGATCTTGGATCGGGTGTCGGACGTAGGTTACGGCGGGCTCGAAGCCGAAGGCGGCCGCTTGCGCGTTGGCTGCTTCTTCGAATTCAGCGGATGCGATAAAACCTCCGGGGATGCCGCGGCCGTCGAGGTCCATGATGTCGTGCAAACTGCACGAGGTGCAGGATCCTCAATCAGCCAGCGCTTCAATGACGGCGTCGCATTGAGCGCTGATCTCCTGTTTTATGTCGATGGGGGCAACGCGCGCGAAGGTTGGCTTCGCATAGCGATTAACCTTAACGCCCTTTGCCTTGAGTTTCTCTTCGATAGTGTCGAGCAGAATGTCGCCGCGTGGCTTGGTAATATCGAGCAGGCCCACCGTCTTGCCTTCCAGGGAATCGAGCGGCGTCAGACGCGCGCGTTTCGTGGGGGACAGTTCGGAGGTGGGGTCCAGCATGAGCTTGGATTGATTCATGTGCCAATCTCCTTGGTTACGGCTTGACTTCCCTTGGAGCCGCTTGCGACCCACCCACCGATAATAGCGGAAAAGAGCCCCGCATTCCCACCCGCGTGAACGATGTGCAATTCGCCGGGTTTGAACTTGGGCAAGGTTTTGTCCTTAAACTTCTCCGGGAGGCCGTCGATAATGCCGTTTGCCCCGGTAATTAGCTCTTTTCCGGGGATTTGTAGGGCCGCATCTATCGCTTCCTTTAGCTGGGCCTTTGACCAACCCGCCTCACGGAAGATGCGGGCGTGCTCTGGGGAAACCACGAGGAGCGCGGCGGGGCCCATGACCACTTTGGGGCCGGCGACGGTGCGCAGGCTGCCTGCCATGGTACGGGCGAGTGAAGCAGCATTTCGTGATTTCTGATCGACAACGCCTTGTACGCCGTCGCCGCCGAAAAGGGTGACGGTCGATTTTCCGGTTTCGAAGCCGCGCTCGACGGATAGCGGTTCCCAGGGGGAGTCTTCTTCGCGTTCGGCGAAGCAGAAGGTGTATTTGCCGGGGGTGCCCATGGTGGCGCGATCGACGCCTTGGGGTTTGCCGCCGCCGACGTTGCGAATGACCAATTGCAGGGCGCGCCCGATGGTGGCGTTGGCGCGATTGCCTTGGCCGAGGACGTTGCCGCGTGAGTTCATGCCGATTCGTTTTGCGATGGGGCCGTTTACGATGACGATGGGCCCGGAGAACCAGGTGGTCGCGAGGAGGCCGTGCATGCAAAATTGATCGATGAGCGCGGCCTCGACGGCGGCGAGTACGACGGGAAGGTACTCGGGCTTGCACCCGGCCATCACGGCGTTGATGGCGACTTTCTCTACGGTACACTCGGCCAGATCGGGCGGGATGTTGCCGATAATTTCGTCGGGGGAACGGGTGGTGCCGCTCAGCATTTTAAGGACGCGCACGGGGGTTGGCGGTACGACGGGGAGGCCGTCGCTCCAGCCTCGGTCGAAGCAGGCTTCCATTTCGTCTTCGAGGGGGGAGACCTCGATCTGCCTTGCGGATAGGTTGGCGTCGCCGAAACGTACGGCCAATTCTTCGGCCATGCCGGGCTCGACGCTCAGGGAGCCGCAGCCGGGTTGCCGTTCGGGAAGGGCTTCGCCCAGGGTATCGATGCCGGTGAAGGAGCGCCATTCGGCCTTGTTCCATCCGAGTAGGCGGGCGACTTCGGCGCCGTTTTCAATCCGGAGCAGGGTCGGGACGGCCTCGATCTCTAGGCGGTAGGAACGCTCGAGGGAGGTGTCGTCGACGACGCCCTCGGGCAATGCCGGAAAGGTGGGGTCGTCTTGGGAGAATACGGTAAAGGCTGTGCCCGCTTCGGCCAATTCGCCCATGACGGGTTCAATCAAGACACAGGTCGGGCAGCTTCGTTTGCTTACGACGACTAATCCGTCGGGTAGATCGAGTTGCGATCCCATCGGAGGAGGATCCTTTCTTGTTTGGCTGCTTCAGGAATTCCAATCCTACTTTATTTTGAGGGGGTTAATAAACCGTGTCACGCCTGGCGGATGCGATCATTTCGGGGGGATTGGAGGAGCAGCGGCGCGAAGCTTAGGGCCAGGAGAAGGATCGCACCGGTTGGGAAGTTGTTTTGGGTTGGGGGGAGGCCTGTGAGCGCGTTTTCGATTGGTATGCAGCCGGGAGGGTGGGTTGCGGTGGCTTCGAAGATGGCGGTTAGGGTGGTGTTGGCGGCGAGTTGGATTTCTAGGGGGTTGTCGGCGGATTCGGTGTCGCCTTGCCATTCGACGAATCGCCAATTTTCTTCGGGGGTGGCGGTGAGGGTTACGTTCGGCGGGTCGTCGCCTTCGCGGTAGGAGAAGGTTCTGTCGGGCGGCTCTACGCTGCCCATGCCGAGGACGGTTACGTTGAGCGCGGCTTCGATGATTGGGATCTCTTCGAACACGGCGGTTACGTTGCGGTCTTCGCCCATTTCTAGTTGGGCGGGGTTGTCGGAGC
>JAPYPO010000090.1 GCA_029937645.1 Candidatus Hydrogenedentota bacterium | reverse complement strand
AGGTATCCCGCCGGGCGAAGCGCCATCCTGTACATCCTGTTATCCCGTCAAAAAAAGAAATGCGTTAGGACCCTTTCGGCCCGTCACCGTTCTTGAAGGTTGAGCCGTAGTACTTCACGATAGCCGCTGTAATGTCCGCCAGGGTCGCCACGACGGGACGTGCCGTGAGTTCCGTTCTGCGTTCGATGTCTTCGACGGCGATAAGGTCTAGGGGGTTCGCCATGGCGATGACCAAAAGGGTTCCCTCGACCCGGATGGGCATGCACATGTGATGGGTCGCAAAGGTCCCGTCGAGGAGGTCGGCCGCATACAGTTCGATGACCTCGTCGGGCAGACGGACGAAGGGCATGCGTAGTTGGGCGGCGAGAACTTGTGAGATGGTCTCTTCATCCGCCCAGCCGTTCTCGACGATGATCGTGCCCAGGCGGCGTCGGCTTGAGCTTCGCTGCTCGGCGAGCGCAAGATCGAGTTGATCTTGCGTCAGTGTCCCTGCTTCGACGAGAATTTCGCCCATGGATCGCTTTCGGCCGCGTTCATCGTAGGCTGCTTTGGCGATGGGGTCTTCATCTTCAGGAGGCGGCTGTTCGCCCCACGCGCTCTCGGGCGTTGCTCTGGATATCTGGATTGAATCCGGGGCGACGGGCATCGACGCGTCTTCGAGATCGCGCTTCACCGACGCGAGATTGTCGTCACGTTCTTCGATCTGATCCGTCAGTTCCGCCACTCTATCTTCCAGATTGGCCTTCTCCTCTGCGCCCGCCGTAGCCGCCGCATCCTCGGATGCGGTGATGGCGAGCTGCGTTGCGCTAAGCTCCTCGACCAGTTCCGCTACCTGGTTTTCTGCGGCAGAAAGTCCTTCCTTAAGATGTTCGATTTCCTTCTTACTTTCATCCAGCTCGGATTGTAGCGGCGCGAGTTGCGCCCGAAGTTCCTCGGCATCCGAGTCTCGTTTCGCAACCGTACCGGAGAGTTGGGTTACCTTCGATTCTAGGCTGGCCCATTCATCCTCCAGGGCCGCGTGTCGGGCCTCGGCCTCCTGGAGGGCCGTTTCGTCGGGCGCGGGAGGATTCTCGACCCGTTTCTCGGCTTCGGCGAGGTTCGCGCGGAGGAGGGCTAACTCTTCGTCACGCGACGCCAACCCGTTTTCCAGGGGCGTCAGGCGCTGGTTCAGCGACTCCGTCTCTTCGCGCAAGACATCGAGTTCTGCTCGGCCTTCACCCAATTCCCGGTCGCGTTCGGTCAGGCTTTCCAACAGGTGCGAGGCCGCCGCTTCGAGGGTCTTCCGCTCTTCTTCAAACGCCGCGCTTCGGGCCTGGTCCTTATCGGCGCCGGTTTCCTCCGATACGGCACGCTGCTTGAGGCTATCCTGGGCTTCGGTGAGCGCCGTGTGGAGCGTGGTTATCTCCTCGTCACGCGACGCCAACTCGTTATCCAAGGGCGTCAAGCGTTGGTTGAGCGTTTCCGTCTCCTCGCGCAAGGCATCGAGTTCTCCTCGACGTTGACTTAGTTCGAGATCACGCTCCGCGAGGCTTTCGGATAGCTCGACCGTCTTCGCTTCGAGGCCCTTTCGCTCTTCCTCGAACGCTGCGCTTCGGGCCTGTTCCATTTCGGCGCCCGTCCCCTCCGATGCGGCACGTTGTTCGAGGGTATCCCGGGATTCGGTGAGTGCGGTGCGAAGCGTGGTTATCTCTTCGTCACGCGACGCCAGCTCGTTTTCCATCGGGGTAAATCGCTCGTTTAAGCCGTCGATCTCTGCTTGCAAGGCGTCGACGTCGGCACTTCCCCGCGCCAATTTTTCTTTCAAGCCCTCGATAGTTGATTCCGCGTCCCTGAGTTTTTCGGTGCTCCGCTCGAACTCTTGCGCATGGCTTTGCTGCAGCGCCTGTAAGTCGCCTTGAATGGAATCGAGAGCGTGGTCTCTGTCGGTGATGATTTCATTCAGCTGTGTAATCGTCTCTTCGCGCTCCTGGATAAGGGCGCGAGACTCGCCGGCCTCGACATTCGCCTGATTCGCGATTTCGCGGTAGCGGTTGGCGTCTTTCTTCGCTTCGTCGAGTTGGCCTGCGTCCGCTTTGTCCGCGGGCGCCGCTTCTCCCAGTGCGAATAAGATGCGATGTAGAACATCTTCGCGAGTAATGTTTTTCTCCTCCAGGAGTTTACCCAAGGGATTGGGCGAACCGGATTCGCGGGCAGCCAGGCACTGATCCTTCTCCTCGCCGGTAATCAATCCCGCGCGGCAGAGCAGATCGCCCCACCGTTTCGCTCGTTCGGGCCGATCCGCATCGTCGAGCAGCAAGCGCCCGAATTCGTCTTTGCCAATATCCAGCGCGGTTGCGCTGAGGAATTTCGCCTTATCGCGCAGTCCCTGAAGCGCTTCGGGTTCGAGCGCTTCTTCCTCTCCCCGGTCCAGGTACGCGTCTAATTCTTCGACCGCGTTCCCCAGGAGGGCTTCGCGTTCGATGAGATAGGCCTCGTAGGTGAGGAGTTCGGCCTTGCGTTCCCCAAGGGCCGCGCCCGTTTCGCCATCCACTATCAGCGCGGAAAGGGCGTCGGATGAGCGCGCTCGATCTGCGGCGGCGCGCAGGAGATCGAGTTCCTCGAGGAGGCGCAGGTTCTCGTTTTCTTTTTCGCTTAGCTCAGCGCGTAGCGCGTCTATGTCCACATGGTATTGCTCAAGCTGGGAGGATTTTTCGTTAATCCGTGTGGAGAGTTCGGCCAGATCTCCGCTTAGGGACTCTTGCTTATCCACCGAATCGGAGGCGGCTTCCTCTGCGGTGAGGAGGTATTCTTCTGCTTGCGCGAGCGCTTTTGAACTGGCCTCCTGGTCGTCAGAGAATTTGGAGACCCGCTCCTCGGCAGCGGTCTGGCTCGATTGTGCCTCTTGGAGGCGGGCTTCCAGCGTCGCGTTTTCTTCGCGGGCCTTCAACAGGTACGCTTCCATTTCGCTGTGTGCGACCTTAAGATGCTCCAACTCGCCGCTCAAACCGGACTCGGCGTCGACCTTTTCGACGAGGGATTGGCGCAGCCGTCCCAACTCTTCCTCGACACTGGCCAAGGCCTCGGCCGCTTTGCGCAGTTCGTCTTGCACACGGCGCGATTCCGCCGAGGCCTCGTCCCGTTCCGTCTCCGCTTGCGCCAGATCAAGGGTCCGCTGCCGGAGTTCGTCCTGCAAGGCCGCCAAATCGGTCTGGAGGCTTTGTTCCTTCCGCGCAGCGTCCGCGATTTGTTCGGTAAATGAACTCATATCCGCGACGGGTTCCGACGGCTGAGCAAGGCGATCTTCGATGGCCGTCCGGAGCGCGTTGATTTCGTTCCGGACCGCCGCGTCATTTTCGACTGCTTGCTCCGCATCGCTTCGCAGCGATTCGAATTCTTTTTGCAACAAGCTAAGCGTGTGGCTGAGGCTCGATGTATTGTCCGTGGCCGTGCGGACGGTTTCGTCGCGCTCGGTGAGTGTGCCCTGCAAGGCCTCAAGTTCCCGCCGCGCTTGGGCCAGCGCCTCCTCGTTCATTTCCTCGCGGGTCCGCAGTTCGGCGATACGCGTCTCAAGATCCCGGTTTAATTCTTCGGTCTGGCGGTCGCGTTCGTGAAATCCTTCTATCGAACTTCGGAGCCCGCTGAGTTCTTCATGCAGGCCGGTTGATTCCTGCGGTGGCGGCGCTCCGTCGCGGCTCTTGAGTTCGGCCTGCAGTTCCTGGATGTCATCGAGCGCTTCGGTCAGCGCATCGCCATTTTCGGTGCGGGATGCCAGGAGGCGGACGAGTGTCACGAGTTGGGATCGGGTATCGGCAATCTGATCGGAAAGCTGGGATTGGGCTTGCGTGACTTCGTCGTTCCACGAGGCAATCGTCGCCTCGAGTTTCCGTAGTAAGTCTGGTTGGTCGATGGACATGGAGGACGAAGTATATTCTTTACGTTTATTGAGAATTTATTAGCTTCCATGGTGAAGTATACGGCAAGAGGTGATAGAGGTCAAGGGCTTAACTCTATGTATTTTACTGAGTTACGAGAATCGTTGGGAAAACAGGACAACAAGTTGTCTAAGGTTAGAGGGGGGAATTGTTTGACATGGATTTTCAGTTTGAATGGGAGCGCCTGAAGGAAGGAATCCGGCTTGCCGAGGGGAACGATTCGGTCGAGGAGGACATGGCGGCGCGCCTTTGGAAGTATCTCGCCTCGGTGCTTGGGGAATCGGAGGGCATTCCACGGAATGGGGAGTCCGCTTTGATGGAAGAAATTGTCTGTCTGCGAATCACCGCGTGGAGGTTGGAGCGGCTTCTGTGGACGGACGGGCTCTTCCCGGCGCGCAAGGAGGGAGGGGTCACGGGGCCAGTCCACCCGGGGGTGGATGCGTTGGCCAAAACGAGGGAAAGGTATCGCAAGGCGATGAAAGAGTTTCTGGATCGGTTTGACGTGGACGCGGGGAAGTCGGATATGGGGCTGGCGGACTTGGTCCTGCCGCTATTGAAAAAGGGGGAGGGTGTGCTCGAGGATGCGATTGAATTCGAGGCGCGCAAGAAATCAGCTCAAAAAAAGAGGGATGGAAAAGCAGGAAATAGACCACTGGCTTAGCCTCCACAGGAGGGCGCGGCTGGCGAAGGGGCTGTTGAAGGCGCGGGATGGGACGGCGTGGCGCGCGCGGGATTATCAGAAGGTTTCGCTGGAATCCTGGGCCTCGCGCAAGGTCCATTGCGATGGACGGGATGTGGGGAAGACCTCGGAAATCGAGATTATGGCGCTGTGGGCGATGATCGCGCGTCCGCGCACGGAGATGCTGATCGCTGCCCAATGCGAGAATCATCTTTTCCCGCTCATGAACCGGGTCGTGCGGCGCTTTGAAGAGATACCCGCGTTGAAGAAGAGCCTCGTTGAGATCCGCCGGACGCCCTCGTGGTTTCTTCGATTCTCGAACGGGTTCGTTTTGTGGGGGCGCATCGCGGGACCGCGCGGGATGAATTTTCAAGGTCTGCATGTGGATTGGCAGATTGTCGACGAAGCGCAGGAGATGACGGAAACCGGTTGGGGCGAGTTGTATCAATCGCTCAACGGCGGTGGACGGCGTTGGGTGTATGGCGTCCCAAATGGTCTGCGTAACGCGTTCTTCCGCATGACGCAATCGCCGGAGGCCGAGCAGTACAATTGGCCGTCTTCGCTGAACCCGGAATTTACGGCCGAGAAGGATGCGGAACTCGTGCGGCTCTACGGCGGTAAAGGCGCGCCAGGTTACCTCCATCGTGTGTTGGGCCAGCATGGTGCGCCGTCGCACGGGGTCTTTGATCTGGACGACTATCTCGCGTGTGTGGATGAGGGACTAGAGTTTGTGGAGGCGGTCTTGCGGGAAGACGACGCCTTCGCCGCGCCCGAGAGTATCGGGCGGGGGGCCTATTATCTGGGTTGCGATTTGGGCTACGCGCGGGATCCGTCTGAATTCGTCGTATACCGTGCGAATGGGCCGGACCTGATCAATGTGGCCCGCTTTCGCTTAGAGGGCGTGAACTATTCGCGGCAGCAGTCGATCATTACCGAGCTGGACCTCGCCTATGATTTTCGGGCCGTGGGAATCGACTCCGGGAACAACGGCCGGGCGGTGTCTCATGCCTTGATGGCGGAAGGGATCGAATGGTGCGAGAAGATCACGGCAATCGAATTCGGATCGTCCATCGATCTGGGGGAGCTTCCCGATGGCAGCGCCCGCCGCCGACCCGTCAAGGAATTCATGACGGAACTGTTGCGCCGAGGGATGGCGGATCGGAGCCTGGTGTTTCCGAAGATGGCGGAGCGTGAATCGCAGTACGCGGCTCATACCTACACGGTGGGCCACCAGGGCCGCATTGTCTACGAAAAGGGGAACGATCACATCATCGACGCGGATCGCTGCGCGATGCTGTGCCATTATCTCGATACGCATTCGGTGGAGCAGCCTCGGTTGGGTGTGCGGGTGGAAGGCTTTTGATTGAGGGGCAAGCTTAATTGAGGAGCAAGCCGCCCGGATCGCGCATCCAAGAATTGATTAGTGGACATCCAGTTGGTGGAGGACGCAGAGTAAGTGCGGCAGTACCTCGACGATTTCGCCCATGTATTCGGCTACGCCCTTCGTGCTACCCGGCAACACGAAGATGAGCATCTCGCCCATTGTGGCGCAGACGGTCCGGCTTAGAACCGCGCAGGGTTTGTTGACCCCGTACTTCATCCGGACCAGTTCCATGACGCCGGGGATGACTTTGTCGGCCATGGGCAACACCACGTCGGGCGTGTTGTCTCGTGGCCCTACGCCGGTGCCGCCCGTGGTAAATAACACATGCGTGCCCGCCGCCTTCGTCTTGAGGATTTCGTCCTTCAGGCCGTCCGCGTCGTCGGACAAGATGACCCGATCTACATTCGCGGTAATGCCGGTGTCTTGAAGGAAGGCCTCGATACACTCTTCGAGCTTGGGACCGCTACGGTCTTCGTACTCCCCTGCTGACGCGCGATCGCTCATGGTGATTACATGGATTTGCACGGGCGAATTTTGCGTGAAGTGCGCGGCGAGCAGCGCCTTTTCTCTGTCGGACGCCATATGATTCTTCTCCTGATTCTTCGGTTCAATTAAAATGCTCTAGCAGAATCGTTGTTCCGTTCATAAGATTTTACAGAACCACGAATGAACACGAATATTCTCACAATTCGTGTGAATTTGTGTCCATTCGTGGTTCAAGCAATCTTATCCTGGTAAATGTTGCGTTAATTGCGAAGGAGCCGCACCGGGACGATGGCGCCCTTGTCGAATTCCGTCAGGCCGACCGGGAAGGGAAACATTCCGTCGGCATGGGTCAACGCGTTCATATGGGCGGAGCCGTGATAGTCCACTTTCATGATTCCTTCCGGGCCGAGCGTAATCGGGACCCAAGCCTGCCGCGTGCCCGCCTTGCGTTGAAACGGTTCGGCGAGTGGCATGTGAATGGAAGGCGGGTCATACTCGTGGCCCATCATACGGAACAGGAACGGCTTCACGATAAGCTCGAAGGTCGTGAACGTGGACACGGGATTGCCGGGAAGCCCGAAACAGAAAACGGAATCGGAAAGGCCGAAAACCGTGGGCTTGCCGGGCTGAATGGCGACCTTCTCGAACAGCAACTTCACCCCGTGGGCCTTGAGTATTCCGGGCACGAAGTCGAATTCACCCATGGAAACGCCGCCCGACAAGAGGACGACATCGTGCGCTTCCAATGCGGGGCCTACGATGGCATTCAACGCGTCCTCACTGTCCCCGGCAATTCCGCAGTAGATCGCTTCGGCCCCCATCGCTTCGACCTGGGCGCACAATTGATACCCGTTGCTATTCCGGATTTGCGAGATGGACGGTTTCACGCCCGGCTCGACCAGTTCGTCACCCGTCGCAACGATGCCTACCTTCGGCGCCCGTGAGACCGATACCGTGGCGTATCCCATCGAGGCCAAAACGGCGATGTCGGCTGGAAAGAGGCGATGCCCCGCGCGCAACAACACGTCTCCGCATTTTACATCCTTCGCGCGAGGCATGATGAAGTCATCCGGCTGTTCGCCCGTGAATTTGACGACGGCGCCGTCCTCTTCACTGTCCTCGACCATGAACACGCAGTCGGCTCCAACGGGAATCATGGCGCCCGTCATAATTTTCGCGCATTCGCCCGGTTCCAGCGACCGTTTCGGCTCATAGCCCGCGGCGATGGTTTCGACGAGCGCCAGGCCCTTCGCAAGGTCGGCGCGTTGGCAGGCGTACCCGTCGACGATAGATTTGTCAAAGGGCGGCATGTCCATATCCGCCTTAACGTCTTCGGCTAGAATGCGCGACAAGGCTTTGGGCAAGTCGATCATTTCGCTGGGAAGCTTTCGCGCCACGCCCAACGCTGTTTCGAGTGCCTGTTCAAACGGTATCATTTCGGTGCCCATCAATCCTCCAAGAATTTTCCGGCGGTGGCCTTGAAACTCGTCCATACCTGCGTGCCAGGCGCGAGCCCGAGTTGGTCAACGGCGCTTTCCGTGACCAAGGCCGCCATCTCAACGCCCATATCCACAACCACTTCAATCCCAAGCCGCGCGGGCGCCACATCGCGCACCGTGCCCAGGAAGGTATTTCGGGCGCTGCCCTCAGGGCGCTTCGACGAAAGGGTAATATCTTCGCTCCGCAGTGTCATCGCGCCCGGCCCTGGCGGGGCGTCGGTCAGCAACGAGAAGGTCATCGCGCCGGTCGAGAATTCGGCCATACTTCCCGGGCTGTCTTCCGGATAGCATAGCTCGCCTTTAAAGAAGTTGTGAATGCCGACAAAGCGCGCCACGAACTCCGATTTCGGGTGTTGGAATACTGCGGCGGGAGTGCCCACTTGAACGATCTTTCCGGCTTCCATGATGGCGACGCGGGTTGCGAGCGAAATGGCCTCCTCGTAGTCATGCGTCACATGGATAACCGTCTGCCCGTCGCGGTGGAGTTTGCGAAGCAGGCCGCGCATGGACCCACGCGCAGCGGTATCCAGGGCCGAGAGCGGTTCGTCGAGAAGGAGGCAGCGCGGCTTGGGCGCAAGGGCGCGGGCGAGGGCAACGCGTTGCGCCTGACCGCCCGATAAGGTTTCGGGATAGCGCGCGAGTAGTCCTTCAATGCCGACCGCCTCTGCCAGTTCGGAAACACGCACCTGGATTTCTGCCCTCGGCACGCGATGCGCCTTCAATCCATAGGCGATATTGGCGGAAACCGTCAGGTGTGGGAACAGGGCTTGATCCTGGTATACGAAGCCAAAACCGCGACTTTGAATGGAGTCCTCGGTAATGTTTTTTCCGTCGAGTTGAACGCGGCCCTTCGACGTATCGGTTAATCCGGCGATGGCTTCCAGGAGGACGGTCTTCCCAACACCGGACGCGCCGAGCAGCACGAAATACTCGCCTTCGCTCACATCGAACGATACCCCGCCGAGCGTAAAGGCATTCCATTCGATCGCGATATCGTCAACGGTTAACATTCGGTCCTCGCCAGGTGATCACCCGCACGGCCACGAACAAGATCAGGCAGATCCCAATAAATAAAAGCGCCAGCGGTCGCGCATAGCTCAACCCATATTCGCCGAAGCGCTCCCAGATGAGTATGGGCGTGACGGTGGGCTTGTACGCGATGATGAGCACCGCGCCGAATTCGCTCATGCCGCGGCCCCACATGAGTATAAGCCCCGAGACTATCGCACGCCAAGCCAAGGGAAGCGATATCGTGAAAAATACGCGGGCACGCGATGCGCCGAGGGTGAATGCCGCCCGCTCAAGCCGCTCGGGCACGGCGGCAAAACCCTCGCGTGCTGCGCTGATTAGATACGGGACGCTGACAAACGCCATCGCCGCCATGATACCCAGCTTCGTGCCGATGAAGTCGGTACCCAAGAGGCCCAACACGGCGATGCCCGCCGCCGAATGAGGGATGACAATGGGGATATCGATGAGGGCGGTAACGAAGCCGCGCATGGGGAATTTTTCCCGAGCGAGTACATAGCCCAAGGGGACCGCTACGACGGAAAGTAAAAGCGTGGCGGACATGGAGGTCCATAGGGTCAGCCAGATGCTCTCGCGGACTTCGCGATCCATCGCGGTTTCCGTCAATTCGGAGGGCGACGAATGCAAGAGCAGGCCTAGAATCGGTGCAATGATAAAGAGCAGCGCCGCGCCCGCGAGTGCGTGGAAACAAAGGAACAGCGGATCGTGCCGCAGCCGCGCGCCGCTCAATGAATCCACCTGTTTTTCTTGGCCCCGATCACGATTCGGGTAGCCCGTGCTCTTGTTCGAATAGCCCATGCTGTTGTTTGGGTAGCCCGTGTTCTTGTTCGGGTAGACCCTGTTGCTGCAAGTCCAGGGGGATATTCTCGTAACCCTTCGCGGGCAAGGGCGGAAGCAGCGGTAAGAATGCCTTCTCGAACATCGAACGCGCCGCTTCGGAACGAAGAAGAAATTCTACAAACACCATCGCTGCTTTCGGGTTCGGGGTTGCGGCGGGAATCGTCAGCCCGTAGAGGATTGGAGAACCCATCTGGTTCACCGTTTCGCCGGGAGCCGCGCCCGAAATTGCCGTTGACACATCGCGGTAGCGGTCGGCGAAGGCCAACTCAGACAGATTGACTTCGGGAGGCAATTCGATGACGCGGAAACCGTGACGCTCTGCTGTGGATCGGTACATGATGGCATAGTCCACCGCGCCCATTTCCATAAGGCCCGACAAGTCCGATTCATTGGGGCGCAAATAGCGGTCGTCTTTCGTGAGGATTTTCTCTACGCTGCCGGGCTTCTTGTAGTGGCGCTCCGCCAGCTTCAGCGTGTGAATCGCCCGATAGCCGCAGGGCGCGGAATCCGGGTCGCACCGGGCCACCCGCACATCGTCCCGCGCCAACACGCCGAGCCAATCGCCCGATGCCGCCTCCGGAATGTGCGCCGAGTCGCCGTGGTGGGCAATGCACATTTCGTTGCCTAAAAATCGAAGACTCCAATCGGCATGTTCCGAAATCAGCAGGTCGTCTATGACCACGAAATCGGCCGAGATGAATACGTCGCAGCGCCGGTCCAGTTCGGTAATCTTCCGCGCGGCCGTGCGGCTTCCGGAACCCTCCAGTTGGACCCGCGCGCCTGGATATTCAGCCTCGAACGCGCGGACGATTTCACGCAAAGGCGCGCCAAGACTCGCGGCGTGGAATACCACGATATCTCCGAGGATTCCATCCGCGGGCGGTGCGGCATCGTGTGTGCCACACGACGCCGCGGCGAGCACACACACGCCGAATAGGGTCAGAATTCGGGATCGAGACATCGCACCTTCTTTGAATGGAAGAATCCATGCGTTTGAATGGAAGGATCCTTACGCAGGCGGAACTTGGACAACACCAGGAAACGATTGACTATATCATGAGATCCTCGACAAAGAGGTAGGGAAAATCCACGTGCGGATATACGAGCCCGCCTGGCTCACCGAAATTCGACCCGGACGCTACGGCATCAATGCGTTAGATTTCTTCGCGCATCGCCCTGGTAAATCCGAGGATTGATGGTGCTTGTTACGGTTGCTTCGATTTCCCGGACTTGAGCTGCGGCGGAATGTCGAAATCGGAAGCTGCAAAAGTTTGGTTGGCTTTGACGAATATAAAGTCGGTGCTATCGCCAAAACTATCCGAATGGCCGAACATTAGGAATGAGCCGTCCCTCGGGGATTCTAGAATATCCGCCGCGCGATCAGACGTAGTGCTCGACCCCTCTCCTCCTTTGCGTCGCCGCAATTGTTCCTCCCCGTCGGCATCTGTCACGACCAGGAGCATGTCGTAGACGTATCGCTGGTTCTGCTCCGATGTGGTTGCTATCACGGCAATGTCGCCGTTGCTTCGGGCGCTGACGCCGTATCCGCCAGTGTCGCCTTCGTCAACGAAAGTCTGCTGCCATAACACTTCGCCTTCGCTGTCCATCCTGATTATGAATAGGTCGGAGTCAAAGAAGTCGCCCGCGCTTCCCGTGATAATCAAATCGCCGTCAATGGTCACAAAAGTGAAATCGGTGTCGAGCGCATCCTCATTGCGTGCGATCTCGCCCACCAGGAAGAATCGATCCGGTCCCGCCGCCGTGACGGCCCGAATCGTGTCCAAATCGCCTGGACCCGGCCAGATTTTCGACCATACCTGGATTCCGTTCGTATCGAGCCTGACTGCGAACTGTTCCCGATTCCCTTGCGTGACTTCCGTTTCTCCGACAAGCAATCCGCCTCCATCGCCCGTCGATGCGGCGCCATAACATTGTTCGGTGAGGTCTCCGCCGATGGTTCGTGTCCACAACTCATTGCCGTTCCAGTCCGTTTTCACTGCGTACATATCGGAGCTTCCCGCTTGGCCGGCTCCGGACCCTGTAAGTAAAAACCGTTCGAGTACAGCGCCAGGTTG
>JAPYPO010000089.1 GCA_029937645.1 Candidatus Hydrogenedentota bacterium | reverse complement strand
CCCGGGCCCATCGCTTGGCTGAGGCCTGGAATTTTCTTCATCAAATCGCCGAACGAGCCCATCTTCTTCATTTCCTGCATTTGCCCGAGGAAATCTTCAAAATCCCAGGTGGCCTTCCGGGCCTTTGCCTGAAATTTCATGGCCTTATCTTGGTCGACGACCTCCTGCGCCTTCTCGACGAGGGAGACGATGTCGCCCATCCCCAGGATCTGATCGGCCATCCGCTGCGGGTGGAAGGCCTCTAAGGCATCGAGCTTCTCACCGGTCCCCACGAACTTGATGGGGCATGAGGTCACGGAAATAAAACTTAGGGCTGCGCCGCCGCGCGCGTCGCCGTCCATTTGCGTGAGCACGACGCCTGTGAGCGGCAGCGAATTGTGAAACTCCTTGGCCGAGTTTACCGCGTCCTGCCCCGTCATGGCGTTGGCGACGAAGAGGACTTCCGACGGCTTCATTTCAGCCTCAATCTTTCGGACTTCGGCCATCATTTTATCGTCGACATGCATTCGGCCGGCGGTGTCCAGGATAATCACATCGCAGCCGCGCAGTTGCGCTTCGGCGCGGGACATCACGCAGGTGTCGACGGGGTTCGCGTTTTCGCCGAGGCTAAACGATTCGGCACCGGCCTGTTCGGCAACGACTTCCAATTGTTTAATGGCTGCCGGACGGTACACGTCAGCCCCAACGAGCAATGCTTTGTGCCCCTTCTTCTTCAGGTGAACGGCGAGCTTGCCGCAAGTGGTCGTTTTGCCTTGCCCCTGAAGGCCGACCATCATGATAATCGTAGGCGGCTTGTCGGCGATGTGCAGGGGCTCGTTATTGTCCCCCATGATCTTGGCCAGCTCGTTGTGAACAATCTGGACAATCTGCTGGTCCGGCCGGATGCTATCGAGAACCTTCTCGCCTTCGGCTTCCGCCTGTACGTCGGCGACAAATTTCTTGACGACCTTGTAGTTCACATCGGCATCGAGGAGCGCGACGCGGATCGCCTGAAGGCTCTCCTTCATATTCTTCTCGGTCAGCTTACCGTGACCGCGAAGCGTCTTGAATGCTCCTTCGAGCTTATTTGTCAGCGATTCAAACACAATTTGACCTGTATCATTTCCTAAAGTGGCACTGAATTTTTTGTTCGGATTGGCGAAGGAATCAAGGGGCCGCCCCTGTTGGCGCCTGGGCGCACTTCACCGCTTAGCGACCGCGAACTTTATCATATAAATGCGTGATAGTTCAACTGTTACCGCACGATGGACCGCATCCAGGATACACGTACTAAGTGCAACAGGCGTGGCTTTTCTCATTAGGGCCGTGGCAAGATCATCGCAAATCACTGTATGGGGATGAATATTTTGAGAAGGAGGGTGTATTCTTCAATAGACATGACCACTTTAACGACATGCGAAGATGAAGCCCGTATCCTAATCGGGGCTCAACAGGGCGATCACGCGGCTTTTGGAAAGATCGTAACGGCTTACCAGAAAAAGACTTATGGGATAGCTTACGGTTTTGTTGGAAATCGCGAAGATGCTCTCGAAATGGCTCAGGAGGCGTTTGTGAAGGCCTACAAGGCCATTGCGCGCTTCGATACGGACTTGCCTTTTTATCCTTGGCTCTACCGGATCGTGAAAAATACCTGCCTTAACCATCTAAAAAAGCGTAAGCGTCGTGGTGAAACCTCGCTTGACGGGCTCATGGATTTAGGATACGACCCTCCGTCCCCGAACCACACGCCGGAACGGTGCGCTGAATTGGCTGACCTTCAGCATTCTATCGTTGAAGGACTGGGTGAGTTGAGCGATAGCCATCGTGAAATCATCACGCTGCGGCACCTTCATGAGTTGTCCTATATCGAAATATCAGAATGCCTGGATATCCCCAAGGGAACGGTGATGTCGCGCTTGCACTCGGCGCGGCATCGTCTTCGTGACGTAATGGAAACTCCAAACTAATGCTGGCGACGGAATGAACCCCGTTGGCCAAATAACGAAAGTGCGCTATGGATGAAAAACCTGACGACATCAAGATCCTGATGTCGGGATATCTCGACGGCGAACTCGACCCCGATGAAGAGGCACGCCTGGAATCCTACCTCTCTGAAAGCGAAGACGGCCGCCAGGAGCTGGATAATTTGCGCCAGCTTGTGGATGCGGCATCGACTCTCCACATCGAGCCGCCGCCCGAGGAAGTGTGGGATACGTTCTTGGAGGAGGTCTATAATCGGGTCGAGCGCAAGACCGGTTGGGTGGTGTTTATACTTGGCGTGGTAATCGCGGGCGCGTTTGGAATCTACAGTTATGTGGCGGTCCCCTGGGCCACCACGGTGGTGAAGGCGGGGGTAGCGATCCCTTTAGTGGGGCTGATAATTCTCTTTGTATCCGTGTGGAGGCAGCGCATTTTTGTGTCAAAGACGGACAGGTATAGCCGAGATGTGCGGCGATAGCTGTGAACCGGGGCGAGTCGAGGGAGAATCAATCTTGTGTTGTATATAACGTCATCGGCGATTGTCGGGAAGCGGATCACGAAGACGCTGGGCTTGGTGCGCGGGACTACGGTCCGCGCGCATCATGTGGGGCAGGACATCCTCGCGTATTTTCGAAATTTGGTGGGCGGCGAACTGGACGAATACACCAAGATGCTCGCCGAAGCGCGTGAGCAATCGCTGGACCGCATGATCCAGGATGCCGAGCGTCTGGGGGCAAACGCGATTCTCGATGTGCGCTTCAGCACCTCCGACATCGCCAGCGGCGCGGCGGAGATTCTTGTGTACGGGACTGCGGTGGTGATCGAAGACGAATAGGTCTAATCCTTCGCTTGACATATCCCGTGCTGAAAACCACTTTCCGCAACAGGGCCTAATTGGACGCGGCTGCCCATCGCGATTCAATTTACCCCTGCGCCTCTCTTCGAGCGTGGTGTCACGATCTATGTGGCCTCTTTGTGCGAGAAAATCTGCCCCGAAGGGGCTGTGGGTTGTAGCCGGGGGATGAGCAAAGCGATTCCTCCGGTCAGTGTCCCTCCGTACGAATTTCCCCGCAGGGGATACGGCAGCAAAGGAGCATCCCATGGCCGGGACGTTTACCAACTATCTCGGTGGAGTCATTCGCGGCGAGAAGGGAGTTCTCTACGAAATCGGCGGGATGGCGAATCACGTCCATCTCCTCATCCGTTGGCGACCAGATGAAACCATCTCTGATCTGGTCAGGACTATCAAACGGAACACGACCATTTGGATCCACGATGCCTTTCCCGAACTGAGCGATTTTTACTGGCAAGAAGGTTACGGGGCGTTCACGGTAAGCTATTCTCAGGTGGACAAGGTGAAAGTATATATTCAAAACCAGGAAGGCATCACGGTACAAAGAATTTCAAAATGGAGTTCATCGCCTTGCTCAAAGCCCATCATGTCGATTACGACGCTGAGACGATCTGGAAATAGGCTGATCAGTGGGTTGGGTTGGAATCGCCGCATCCCCTTCGGGGAAGTTTTTATGGAGGGACACTGACCGGGGGAATCGCTTTGCTCATCCCCCGGCTACAACCCGTAGCCCCTTCGGGGCATAACACCACCCGTATCGTCAGCCCGTATCGTCAGCCCGTATCGTCAACCCGTGTCGTCAGCCTGCAGCGTCGCCTGTAGCGTTGGCCTGTAGCGTTGGCCTGTAGCGTTGGCCTGTAGCGTTGGCCTGTAGCGTTGGCCTGTAACGTTAGCCTGTAACGTCGGCCTGTAGCGTAAGCGGCGCGGCGGAGATTCTTGTGTACGGGACTGCGGTGGTGATCGAAGACGAATAGGTCTAATTCTTCGCTTGACATATCCCGCGCCATGCACGACAATCGGTCACGCAATGCATTGATGAAACAACCTGCGGCCCTACATACCGATTTTTCATCAGAGGCCTCCAGCCATCAACCATTCCCATCCGCTCCGATTTTTCTATCCGAATCACTGTACGGTGATCGCGAGGCCCGATTCCCATGTCTCGAAATAGGCGTCGGCGCAATCAGCCGAGCGTTCGCGCTCCGGAATTTGTGGGTGTGCTGCTTTTTGGCGTTGTCCTGGCGGCGGGGGTGCTGCTGTGGGATGAGTGGCGGCACGAGTCATGGACCCTGAAGAAAGCGAGGGTCGCGCGCCTCTCCACGGGCCAAAAGATGGCCGCGACCGCCAACGGCGCCACAACCCTTGTCGGCTATAAGTACGCGGTCGATGGGATCACCTACCGGGGTTCGTGGGAGGGCGATTGGATGTCGAACGCTATCGTCTCGGCCATGCCGCCCGGACTCGATTCGCTGTTGAAGCAAACTGGAACCATCGAGTTCGGGGCTCTCATTTCTGGGGCGAACCGGATGCGGGCATCCGGTGGCGATCCGTTGGACGAGGGGCTTTTGGAGGCGGCTTCCACCCTCGTAAGCGATGTCGCGGCTCTATCCGATTCACGCGTCGAGTCTGCCGTCGGCCTGGACGCGGCCGATGAGGCGTTAGAGAGTGCCGTAGCTACCGCACAGGAAAGACCCGCCGTAGGGGCTGCAAAAGAAAATCGCGGGACAGAACGCCGTGAAAGACAGGCCCGGGACATTCAATCCACCCCGAATCGGGTGGCCGGGTTTCCGGCCATTATGATTCGCTTCAACCCAAAGCGCCCCGGTGATAGTATCGTGGAATCGTCCGCCGACGCGTCGAGTACGCTCTACCTGATCGCGTTCGGCGCGTCCGTCGTGGTAGCCGTCGTGTATTTAGGGCTGGTATATCCGGCAATGAAGCGCTGGGGCTATTAGCCGGGCGATTCGCCGCCGGTCCCCGCTACTCTTCTTCCTCGGGGGGCATCTTAACTTCGATATGCAATTCTTCTAGGTGTTTCTCGTCGGCCACGTTGGGTGCGGCCATGAGTAAATCCTGCGCTTTTTGGTTCATGGGGAATGCGATGACTTCCCGGATATTCGGCTCGTCGGCCAGGAGCATGACGATGCGGTCGAGGCCCGGCGCGATGCCTCCATGGGGCGGTGCGCCGTAGTGGAATGCTTTCCATAAGGCGGGGAATTGTTCTTTGACGGCCTGCTCGTCGTAGCCAGCGATTTCGAAGGCCTTGAGCATGACTTCGGGCCTGTGGTTTCGGATGGCGCCGGAGGATAGCTCGACTCCGTTGCACACGATGTCGTACTGGTAGGCGAATATGTCGAGCGGGTCTTCGTTTTCGAGGGCTTCGAGTCCGCCCTGCGGCATGGAAAAGGGGTTGTGGGAGAAGTCGATCTTCTGGCGATCTTCGTCGTATTCAAACATGGGGAAATCGATGATCCAACAGAAGGCCACGAGGTTGGGGTCGATGAGTTCGAGGGCATGGCCGAAGTGGTTGCGCACCTTCCCGAGCAGTTGGTTGGTGGAGGCTGTGTCTCCGGCGCCAAAGAAGAGGGCGTCGCCTTCTTCCACTCCGGCGCGGTGGACCATTTCGCTTTTCTCGGCTTCGCTGAGAAATTTGACGATAGGCCCTTTCATTTCGCCGTCGCGCAGGGCGATCCAGGCGAGGCCCTTGGCGCCTTCGGCCTTGGCGAAGGCTTCGGCATCGTCGAAGAACTTCCGTGGTTTGGACGCGACGCCCTTGACCGGAAGAACTTTGACCGCGCCGCCTGAGTTTACGGCGCCGCTGAAGACTTTGAGTTCGCAGTCGCGGAAAACGTCGGTGACGTCGACAATCTCCATGCCGAATCGAAGATCGGGTTTATCGGTGCCGTACTTGGCCATGCACTCGCGATAGGGGATGCGGGGAAAGGGATCGGCCATGACGACTTTGGAGGATAACTCCTTGAAGATTTTCACCATGAGCGTCTCGAGCAGCGCGAAGAGATCGTCCTGAGTGATATAGGACATTTCGAGATCGAGCTGATAGAATTCGCCGGGGCTGCGGTCTGCGCGTGAATCCTCGTCACGAAAGCAGGGGGCAATCTGGAAATATTTGTCGAAGCCGGAAACCATGAGAAGCTGTTTGAACTGCTGGGGCGCTTGGGGCAAGGCGTAGAATTTGCCGGGGAAGTGTCGGCTGGGCACCAAATAATCCCGCGCACCCTCGGGCGAGGAACTCGTAAGGATGGGCGTCTGAAACTCGGTGAAGCCTTTTTCGGTGAGAAACGCGCGAATGAGCTGAATGGTCTTGGATCGGAGAAGAATGTTTTGATGGAGGTGTTCGCGGCGCAGGTCGAGAAAGCGATATTCCAGGCGCGTTTCCTCGGGGCAGTCGATGTCCTGATTTACGGGGAAGGGAAGTACTTCACACTGCGATTCGATGATAAATTCGGCGGCGACGACTTCGATTTCTCCGGTTTTCATCGCGCGGTTGATCGTGTCTTCGCTACGCCCGACCACCTCGCCGGTTACGGTGACGACGCACTCGTTGCGCAGGTGCTCGGCGATGGAAAAGAAGTCTTTGTCTGGATTGACCACGATTTGGGTGAGGCCGTAGTGGTCACGCAGATCGACGAAGATCACGCCGCCGTGGTCACGCCTGCGGTGAACCCAGCCGGACAACCGGACGGATACGCCGGTGTCGCTACTGCGCAGCTCTTCGCAGGTATGCGTTCTATAGGGGTGCATCTCGATCTCCAGTTGGGCGTCTCAGGCGGATACTCGTGCGGGATTCTGGCGCGGAAAATCGCGATATAGTAATAGCGTGCGCTTAGATTGTCAAATTGCGCGCCGTAATCTTGCGCCCGGCGCATAGCGCGGCTACTTGTTTTTCGCTTTTCAAGGGCAATCGATGGACGTCCCTCGTTAGTAGAGCATCTTAACTGATGATGAAGACACATTTACTTGTTTCGGCGTATTCGTAGTCAGTCAAGATGCTCTAATAACGAGGGGCGCGCGGCCTGAGCCGCGCGCCCCACATAGAAAATATTCGAATGCTCTTTTACCTGCTGGCTGCTGTCGGGTTCACCCGGCTAGCTACAGAATTTATTCCGCTTCAGCATCGCCCTCGGCCGGGGCTGCCTCTTCCGTCGGTGCTGCGTCGCCAGCCTCTTCGTCCGCAGGGGCGCAACCCGTAAGCGCCGAGGCGCAAACCATACCAACGATTGCCATTGATCGAGTAATCCAATTTACCGTCATGTCTTTTCTCCTTCGCTCAATTGTTGACTCGCAGCTAAACTGCCTATTTTTCGATAGCCTCTCCGTCGGCATTCTTTGGGCCGCCGGACCTAACAAAGTCTTAACGAACCGCCAATCTACCACAAATTGCGTTCAGGCGCCAGATTCGTTTTCCTAATCGTTTACGGCGATGCATACTTTCCCGAAGTGACTTCCGCTCTCGATATACTGCAGGGCCTCCTTCGCCTCGCCCCAGCCGAAGGTCTTGTCGACCACCGGCTTCATCTTGTGCGCGGTGATCGCGCGATTCATATTCTCGAAGCAATCGCGCGGGCCGGCGAATACGCCCTGGATGCGAATGTCGCTCATGAGCACGGAGGTTAAGTTCAGTTTGCTTTGCATCCCGGCCAGGATTCCTACGAGGCTGATATGGCCACCGACCCGGCAGGAGCGGATGGACTGGTCGAGGGTGCCGACTCCGCCGACTTCGATGATGTGATCGACTCCTTCGCGCCCGGTGATGGTTCGGACTTCTTTGGACCAATTTTCGTGGGTCTTGTAGTTGATGGTGTGATCGGCCCCAAGTTTCTTGGCGCGATCGAGTTTTTCGTCGCTACTCGAAGTGATGATGACGGTCGCGCCGGCCATCTTTGCGAGTTGGAGGGTCGCGATGGAAACGCCGCCGGTGCCGAGGGTTAACACCGTGTCGCCGGGCCGCACGTCGCCGTGACGCCACATGCAGCTCCACGCCGTCACCGGCGCGCACGGCAGCGTTGAGGCTTCGGTAAAGGAGAGATGCTCGGGCACCTTCACAACGCCGCGTTCATCGAGTGCAACATATTCGGCCAGCATGCCGTCGAGGGGGCCGCCGAGGGAGGTACCGGCTGTGTTTTTCCGCGTCGGTCTACCGCCGGTCCAGCTTTGGAAGAAACACCCTGCGACCCGATCGCCAACTGCAAGGCGGGTCACGCTATCGCCTATGGAAACGACCTCGCCCGCGCCATCGGAAAAGGGGATGAGGGGCAGGGGCTGTTTGGGATTGTATTGGCCTTTAACCATGAGCAGGTCGCGGTAGTTGATGGAGGTCGATTTAACCTTGATGACCACTTGGCCAGGACTGGCGACGGGGTCTGGCCGCTCGACAACCTTCAGGTTTTCGAAGCCAAAGGAGCCCTGGATTTCGTACACGTTCATGGTTGTTCCTTCCTATTCGAAGCCGTTTGTCCGTAGCTATACTCTACCGGTCGCGCCGGGGACAGTCAGGGAGAAGCCCGGAGTATAGCGGAAGGGCGCACTGACTATCCACGGTTTTCGTTCCTGTTGTGGAAAGGGGTGTTGGCGTCAGAAAAAGGCCAAGTCACGCCATCTACCGATTTGGACGGCAATTTGCCCCGAAGGGGCAGCGGCGTGTAGCCGGGGGATGAGCAAAGCGATTCCCCCGGTCACCGTTCGGCACCCATTATTTCTCCGAAGGAGATACGGCAGAGGAGATCTCAACGCGGACATCGTTTCCTTGCCGAAGACCCACTTTATCGATGAGGCCCTCGGCAAATTGAAAATAAGTCCACCCACCGGTTGGGCAATAGTCGCCGCATCCTCTTCGAGGAAGTTTATCTGGAGGGGCTTTGACCGGGGAAACGCGTTGCTCATCCCCCGGCTACACGCCGTTGTCCCTTCGGGACAGGAACTTTTCCCGAAGGTTCTAAGGGGAGGGCGGGCATCCTTTAAGCATGGCCCCCAATTCCCGCAGGGGAAATCGGCACGGGCCTATTGTTCGTCGTCGAATTCGATGAAGCCGTCGGCGTCGAAGCTCGGAGAACCGTCTTGGTGGTCGTCATGGACCGATCCGTCCATGTGGACGTGTTGGTCTTCGCCCGCGGTATTCGTGGCGTCGCCCGCGTGATCGGCGTGGGCAGTCCCGTCGCCGTGGACGTGTTGGTTTTCGCCCGCGGTTTTGGTGGCGTCGCCGGCGTGATCGGCGTGGGCAGTCCCATCGTCGTGGACGTGCTGGCCTTCGGGCGCGGTATTGGTGGCGTCGCCGGCGTGATCGGCGTGGGCAGTCCCATCGTCGTGGACGTGTTGGTCTTCGCCCGCGGTATTGGTGGCGTCGCCAGCGTGATCGGCGTGGACAGTCCCGTCGTCGTGGACATGGTGTTCTTCTGGTTCTGCTTCGACGCCGTGGTCGTGTGAGTGGGCGTGCATCTCCTCGGGGAAACCGAATTCGTCGGGATACTGGGTATGGGAGTATCCGTGTAGCTGCATCAACAGGAGGAGAAAACCGGCCGCGATCAACCCGGAATTCGCGAGCCCGCTGAATTTCGTGAAGGCCGGTGTGTGCCTCCATAACGAGAGGCCGACGAGCATCACGGCGAGCGCGGCGATCTGGCCCAACTCGACGCCGGCGTTGAAAGAGATTATTCGCAGCAGGAAGCCATCGCCCAGAATGGGAAGTTGCTGCAAACGCGTGGATAGGCCGAAACCGTGAATGAGGCCGAAGATGAAGACGGCGGCGAGGAGATTCGGGGAATTAACGTTTAGGTACTTCCGGAATCCGTCGAGGTTGTCAAAGCCTTTGTACACGACGGTGCATGCGATAACGGCATCGACCAGGAAATAGTTGGCCTGTATTCCGAGGTACGTCGCCGCGATAAGCGTGATGGTGTGGCCGACGGTGAAGGCGGTGACGAATTTTATGATCGCGCTGAAGCGCGTGAGGAAAAACATCACGCCAAATAGAAATAGCAGGTGGTCGTAGCCGGTGATCATATGGCGCGCGCCGAGCATGAGAAAGTCCCAGTTGCTCCCGCCGACCATCGCGGCCTGGTCGGATTCTGAGACGCCGTGCGCAAACGCGCTCGAAGTCTGGATCGCCATCCCGGCGGCCAGCGCTGCGAAGCCGGCGATTATCTTGTTGTCTGGCAGGCATGTCTTGGACATGACACCCTCCACGGATGTTCGTTGACGGTATTGAATCGACCCCTTTTGAGGTGTTGGGGTTCGACTAGGAATCGAGATTATCGGGGATATTCTGTCAGGAAAACAACTTCCCCGCGTTGTAGTAGGGAGCGTGGGGCCTGCGCTGAGGATTTCTTTATGAAAGACGGGCCGGGGTTTGTTCGGGTGACTACGCGATGACGACGAAGGATTTCCTTGTGCGGGGTGTTATGAAATAGACTTGCTTCAACTTGACTAAGGATGAATCGCGTTGCACGCTACAGTCGCTAGTCCACAATCCAACGAATCTCCGACAAGGGCGCCCTACGCCCCGTGGGAGCTAGGGTTGGCTGCAGTCGCGGCGCTGATAGCATTGGGCCTCGGTCTTGCGAACATCGAGAAGCCTAGTTTTTGGCATGACGAACTGGTCCACCTATTCGTCGCTAAAAGTATCGCTGAAACCGGCGTGTCCGCGCTGCCGAGCGGGACGCCTTACACCAATGGGACGACGTACAATTATATTCTCGCGGCCGTTGTGAAGGTTTGGGGCGCGACGGAGGGAGCGGCGCGTTCGCCCTCGGCGTTCTTCGCGGCGTGCAATGTACTGCTCACCTTCTTTTGTATCCGCCCTCTGTTGGGAAGGAGCGCCGCGCTCATCGCGGCCTTCGCCCTCGCCCTTTCGCCGTGGTCGGTGGCGTGGTCGCGCGAGGCACGCTTCTATACCCTGCAGCAGGGCCTTTACCTCGCCACGGTACTGGCATTCTGGAATGCGACCCAATCGCGCACTACTCGGCGCGCCTACGGATGGGGTGGCGGGGCATTGGCCGTCTACGCCGCAGGCCTTCTGACTTCCTTTCACTCCAGCTTATTCCTCGGAGGCGTGGGAGCCTTCGCCGGACTCATGCTTCTCTCCGAACGCAAAGGGAAAAGCCGCTGGACGGTCATCTGCTTGGCGTTGGCCGTGGCGGGCGCGATCACCGTCGGCGCGGTCACGGGCCTCATGAATCCGCTTGACCGGGGAACGGTGGTTGATCGGGGGGGGCTTGGCGGCGGAATTGTGGACGCGGAACGCGCGGTCCGGACGTATTACACGCACTGGCTCCGCCTCAATCTCAGCACCGGGTTTTACCTCCTCGCCCTGTTCGGTTTCGCTGCCATGATCTACCGCGAACGAAGCCGAGGTCTCTACGCCGCGTTGGCCTTCTGGATTCCTATTGCGGTGTTGACGCTGTTCATCGGATACCGTCGGCCCCGCTTCATGTTTTTCGCCTATCCTTTTTACGTGGCGGCCTACGCGTATGCTGGCGTCGTCCTATTGGCATGGCTGGCCACGCCCAAACGTGATTGGCTTGCGCGCTCGGCTTGGGTGATCGTTGTGCTGTTCATGCTGCGCCTAGGCGTCTCGGCGTACACGCTCGCCAACGATTCCATCGACGCGGCGCGGGGGGCCGACACAACCCTTGCCCGCCGCCATCCTCAATGGCGGGAGCCCAGCGCCTACGTGCGTGAGAATCTCGACGGGGCCGTTGTGGTCACGACGACCTATCTTCCGGCTCTGCACTATATCGGCCAAGTCGATAATTGGTACCCGACGGAATATTTGTGGTGGGAAGAGGACGAAACGGGGTACCGGGATTTGGAAACCTTTGACGACTTCAAGGAATACGTCCGCTCCCATCCGAAGGGATTTTACATCGCCGAATGGTGGCGTTGGGACCGAAACGATTTCTTGTCTGAGGAAGTTGTCTGGGTTGAGGCCCACCTGAGGCGCATTGATGAGGCTTCGTCGGACGATGTCACCGTGTATGCATGGGGGCCGTGACGCGATAGGGCGCAAGCAAGACGTCGCTGCGTACCCCTACTAAACCCGGATTTCCCATTTAGAAAAGTCATCTTTAGATCCGCAGACATCGTTT
>JAPYPO010000661.1 GCA_029937645.1 Candidatus Hydrogenedentota bacterium | reverse complement strand
GGCGGACACTGCGCTGGACGGAGGCGATATGGACCGCGCAGTGAGTGGCTACATCATCGGCGCGGGTTTGGCGTATGACTACGCAGCCTTCCCTGAGCCACTGCCCCTCGTGCCGAATCATCAAACCGAAGCCCTTAAGTTGCACGGCGCCTACCCGCGCAGCGCAGAAGAATGCTTTGCGCTGGCGCCGCCCGAGGCTCACGCGAACGGTGCTCTTGATTACCTCTTAGGCGATCCGGAGACCGCTGCCCGTCTTGCTGACAAGCCGCTGGATACCCGCGTCGCGTTCCTGATCAAGCTGGTGCGGCGCATGGATCCGGATTGGGATAGTTTCGCTCGGCGTTATGGAGAAGCCGTTGCGCGAACGCGGGAATACGGCGAGCGTCTCCAAGAAGCCACGAACGAACCCGGACAATCGCCGGAGACCTTGGACGCAGAGATCGGAGCGCATCTCACGGAGAGCTTGAAGGAATTGTCGGCGTTATTGTTGGGCCGGACCATTCCCGATGGCGCATGGTGGCAGTACCTAAAAGAGCTGGCCTTCGAGCACCCGGCAGGCGTCCTGTTCGTCTCGCGGCAGGTCGTGGGTGATTCGGAAATCATTATGCCACGCTATCGAGCCGATTCCGCGTTTGCGCAAGCGCTGGGGCTCGTCTCCGAGCCTAAGACCGCTACGCCGTAAGGGCGGGCGATTGAAGTCTTCGTCGTCCGTCCGAGAAGGGTCTCAACGCAGACCTCATCGCCTTACCGAATGCTAAGTCGTTGATGAGGCCCTTGAGGAAAGCTGGAAATAAGTCGATCTCTTCGTCGGAGTAAAGTCCCCGCATCCTTTTCGAGGAAGTAGGTTTGGAGAGGGTCTGACCGGAGGAATCGCTTCGCTCATCCCCCGGCTACATGCCGCTGTCCCTTCGGGACAGGAAATAGCGTCTTGGATTTATGAAGGTGTTCTACTTGTCCGCAATGCTATCGCCGACTTCGCGGCCCTCGTCGTTTTTGATGATGGCGTTTGCGGCGGGAGGTGTTTCGCGTCTTGCCGTCGATCTGACCTGGGTCGGGGGTGGCTGCGCGTTCGGCTGCGGTGAGCGGCGCTTCGCGGGCGTTCCGGTCTTCGATCGAGTTATAACTTTCACAGCGAGGACATTGCGAAATGCGCTCTGCGGATTCGTCGAGGTAGGTGAAGGCGCAGTACACGCAGCGCCACAGGAATTGTTTGCCCAGGCTGCGTTGAGGGCGGCTCATGGAGAATTCGGTATAGATCCAAATCCCCACGCCGAGTAGCCCGAGTACGATGCCGTACAGCGCGAGCGCCTGCGTGAGTTCGAGGAGAATCATCGGGGGCGGCCCTGCTCAGGTCGTATGATCACGGTTCCGTACTGAGACGGGGGAGCAGACGAGGCAACGGGCTCGAAGCGGTACGCGAGAAGCGCCTTCGTCATGGCTTCGATAAATCCTTGGCCATCGTCGGGTTGTTCATGGACGAGCGTTACTTTCCCCTCACGATTCACTTTGAAGAGGATGCTCACGGGCCCGCTCAACTGAACTGGCGCGATCCCCCAGGATTGCCCGAGGCTTTGGGAGAGGATGCAGCGGCGGCCGAGCGGAGGCGAGCCCCATTCGAGATGGGCGGTGAGGCCCTGCGCGGGCGCGGTAAGCTCGATGACGGGCTGTCCGCTGTCTTCGTCGCCGAGCAGGACTTCGGACAGGGCGTTGCCCAAGGAGTCTAGCTGTCGGCCCAAGCGGGACCAGGTGTCTTGCCTGGGTTCCTGAAAGAGTTCGTCGTAGCGTTTTCGGATTTCAAGGCTGCCTTGCCGCGCGCGCAGCAACTCCAGATCGGCAAATGGAATGGTCGGCAGTTGAATGGCCGGAAGCCAGTCCGCGGCCATGGTCTGTTCCTCTCCACCGCCCGCCGCGCGCTCGAAGGCCTCGGCGTTTGGAGGTAGCTCGAATTGACGTGGCTGCTCGCGGCTGGCCGGCGCTCGGCTGGCGGATTCGACGATATCGAATTCGAAATAGTCGATGTTGTGGCGCGGGAAGTAAATAACGATGCGAAAGACGGTGACCATGGAGAGGTGGAACAGAATGGAGAACCCCAAGGCGGCCGCGAGGGCCCGATTGCGCCGCCTTCGGCGTCTCATTGCTCGTCTTCGGGAGGGTTTGCGCCTACGCC
>JAPYPO010000088.1 GCA_029937645.1 Candidatus Hydrogenedentota bacterium | reverse complement strand
GCAAGTTTTTCGAGTGGCGATTCTTACAAGTCCTTTGAGAACAAGGAGAAACCGGGACTATTTCAATCCACGCAAAGACCAAAAGACGTTTTGACTTGCTGGGTGGACAGACCGTCGGTCGGGGTTCTTTGCGCCCTTGCGTCTTTGCGTGACACTCTTAGCTGCGGCGACGCCACGAAGGAGCAATATTTATCGGACCAATAAATGGCAGAAATATTGAAGGGCGAACTCAGGAGCATCTCCGCGCTCTCCGCGTCTCCGCGGTGAGCAAAAATTAGATTTCACCGCGGAGACGCGGGGAACGCGGAGATGTTTTTTTGTTGAGGGTAGTCCAAGCCAATTGAAGGGGGTAGTTGGGAGCGCTGTCTCTGGCTGCGGCTACGCCGCACTAAGTATATTCGTGTCAATTCGTGGTTCTTTACAGCGACGGCGGATGTGGCCACTCTCTCATACCCACGCGGGAGCATGGGAACGAGGTTCTGGTATCTACACCCGCGCACCCGCCCGCTCAAGCAGCGCGTCCGCGCAAAAATCGAGTCCTTCCGGCCATTCGATATATCGGCCATCCTCGCCAACGGTAACTTGTTGAAAATAGGCCTCGTCTTGGAGACGCGAGAAGATACCGCCTTGGTTGATGAGGGAGGTAAAATCTACTTCGACTGATTCGCCGGAGACATACTTGAGTCGAACCACATGCTCTGGCAAAGCCTCCGCCAATTCGATTTGCTTCATATGCTCAGCTCCTTATTCGAGAGGCTCCTGACTCAAGTCTAACACGGTCACCGCTTACTCAGCCGCGAGTCCTATCTCTTGTTCACACGCGGGGCATCGGAACGAGAAAAACGCCCTCATGTTCATCTTTTTTGAACCACGAATGGACACGAATTCACACGAATATTATCGCAATTCGTGTCTATTTGTGTCCATTCGTGGTTCTTTGCAGCGACGGCGGATAGGGCCACTCTCTCATCCCCACGCTTCGCGCGGGGACACATACAGTTCGTGGAGACCAAGCGAAGAGCACGACGAGAACGAGGGCATCTAATTATTAATTATGCGGAAACCTTTCCGTCCATCCAACGGGTTTTCTTTAATGTCTACCAGCGCTTACAGCCCCTTTTAATCCAAATCCATCCAAATTCCCGTCAACAAATCCCCCATTGTTTCCCAACCCACGCCGCGCCACGGTGCAACGCACCGGTCTAATCTATAGGGGACCTGCATGGGACGGTCGGACTCCCCCACACCCGACCCCGTCCATCATGCACATCCCGCGAAGAAAAAAGGAGCGGCCATGGTTCCGTTCAAGCCGGTCGAATTAGGCGACGATATATCCCCGCGCACGCCCTGACACGTTGACCCTCCACCCCCGCCTCACTTAGACTGGACTGCTCACGAAACAATGTCATCTCGCGGCTGAGCGGATCAGGAGAAATTTATGGTAGGGCGCATGTCACTCGGTATATCAGGTCTCATTCGACTCCTTGTTGTTACAGTTGTCGGTTCACTGACCCCAGCCTATGGGGAGTTGCTGGTCTACGCACCTGTGACGGCGCAGGACCCGCTTATTCAAAAGGACCACCTCGAGATACTCCTGACTCCGCTTACGCAGGAAGAGCTTGCGGTGGAGGCGGATGCGTGGATGGAGTTGGTGAAGGAGAAGGTCAAGCAGATCAGCGACGCTGAGATCGCGGTCAAATTCAAGAACGAGGAGATCGGCTCGGCGAAGGATATTGCGAAGGCCTTGGAGGAGGCGCAGGAAGCCGCCGAGATCCTGGAGGAGGCGGAACAGACAGCTTCCGTAGATCCGGAGGCCGCGCAGGCGGCTGAGGAAGCGCGCGAGGCTCTGGACGAAGCTGGGGAAGAAGCGCTCGAAGCGATTGAAGCCGCGGCGGCGATTACTGAAAACGAAGAGGTGAGCACGGCCGCGGCGGAAGCCGAGGCTCTAGCGTTGGAACAGGCCACCGAAGCGGCTGAAGAGGATCCCGCCGCAGAGGCTCCGGTTGTTCCGCAGACTGACATCAAGGAGGTCGTGTCGGACGACAACCTGCAGAACGCAGATACGCTTCAGGAGGGCGCTGAATCGGCGCAGCAGGTTGCGGAGGAACAGGCGGAGGTTAAGACCGTTCTCCTCGACAGCCTCAATATCCTGCGCGAAGAGCGAACCGCACTCGTCGATCGCGCGCGGATTGTTCTCAAAAATTACGAGGAAAAGGGTGGCGATGGCGTCACGCAGGAACTCTACCTTGTCGCGGTATCGAGCATTCGCTTGGAGGGCGACGACATTGAGAGTCTCTGGGCAGCGCTCGTCGGCTGGTTGAAGTCAAGCGAAGGCGGCATCCGCTGGGCCAAGAACCTTGGAAAATTCCTGGCGATCATTTCAGCTTTCTATGTTCTTTCCCTGCTGATGGGCCGCGTTGCGAAACACGCCCTCGGCATGTCAGACGATATGAGCACCATCTTGCGGAATTTCGTTACGAGAAACACGAGGCGAATCATTTTCGTCATCGGTTTGATTTACGGTCTCAAAGCCCTTGAAATTGAAATTGGGCCTGTGCTCGCACTGATCGGCGCAGCCGGGTTTGTGGTCGCTTTTGCCCTTCAAGAGACCCTCGGAAACTTCGCCTCCGGCATCATGATATTAATGTACCGTCCCTTCGATGTCGGTGATTCCGTCGAAGTCGCGGACATCTCCGGGTCGGTCGCTTCACTCAACCTCGTTTCCGTGACCATTAAGACTTTTGATAACAAGGTTGTCATTGTGCCGAACAACCAGGTTTGGGGCAGCGTCATTGTCAACTCCAGCATCAGCGACACTCGCCGCGTCGACCTCGTCTTTGGCATCGGCTACACCGACGACATAACCAAAGCTCAATCCATCATGGAAGACCTTGTCGCTTCCCATGAGCTTATTCTTAAGGACCCCCAGCCCACCGTAAGAGTCACCGAATTGGCCGAATCTTCGGTCAATTTCATCTGCCGGCCATGGGTCAAGAGTGGCGATTATTCTACCGTCTCCTCCGACCTCCTCCGTCAGGTCAAAGAGCGATTCGACAGCGAGGGCATCTCGATCCCCTTCCCACAGCGGGGTGTTCACATTATCCAAAATGCAGCCGGCGACGGGCACGAATAATCGTCACGGTGTTGGATAGCGTCGGGGGTGAAGGTGAGAGCGAAAGTGAGGGTGAGACAATGGGGTGTTCGGCTACCATCCGTGGGCAAATGCCAGGTTATCTTGCGGCAGATCTCCTAGTCATCTTGCCTTCCACATCGTCGCTCACAGTCTTCCCGTCAAGCCGGTCGAACTACCCGACGATATATCCCCGCGCGAGTTCCTCGTAGGCCGCCACCTGGTCCTGTTGCCATGCTTCGTCGTGGCCCATCTCCGTGGCCAGGAGCTTGGCGACTTGCGGCGCCGCGTCGACGCTGGCCCGCGCATCCAGCAGCAGCGCCCGCGTCCTCCGCGCCAGGACATCCTCGACGCACCGGGCCATTTCCTCGCGTGCGGCCCACACCACCTCGCCCGCGCGGTAGGGAAGACTAGATGCCAAGCGGTCATTTCCGCCCGCGGTCGCGCCGCACAGACTGTGCACCGCATCCGCGTCGCTCCCATACGACTCGAACTCGCCGCCCGCCTCCGCGTTCGCACAGTAGCCGTGAATCCTGAGATCCTCGGTTCGCGCCCGGACCGATTCAAGGCCGGCGACGACCGACGCCTGGTCGACCGTGTCCTCCGCCATCTTCCGGTAGGTCGTCCATTTGCCGCCCGCGATGGTGATGAGACCCGACCGCGCAATCCGGAGCGTATGGTCGCGTGAGATGGTGGCCGTGTCTCCGCTGCCTCCAGCTTCCTTCACGAGAGGGCGCAGCCCCGCATAGGCGCTCAACACATCCGCCGGCTCCGGATCCTTCGTGAGATACCGCGCCGCGTGCGTCAACAAGAAATCCAACTCCTCCTTCAGCGGCGTCGGTTCAAGAGACGCGCCGTCGACCGGCGTGTCCGTCGTGCCGATGAGCGCCCGGTTGTGCCACGGGATAGCGAACAAGATCCGACCGTCATCCGTATGCGGGACCATGATCGCGCTGTCCCCCGGAAGAAACGACCGGTCGAGAACAATATGAACGCCCTGGCTCGGGCTGATCATCGGTTGCGCATCCGGATCGTCCATCTGGACCAAGACATCGGCGAAGACGCCCGTCGCGTTGACGACCGCCTTCGCTCGGAGTTCGTACTCCCGTTGCGATTCCAGATCCACAGCAACCACGCCCGACACAAGGTCATTCGATTTCGTAAGCCGAGTAACGCGCATATAGTTCAGGACGACCGCTCCATGTTCCACCGCCGTCTGCGCCAGGTTGATAGCAAGGCGGGCATCGTCAAACTGGCCATCGTAGTAGATCGTGCCGCCGCGAAGGCCATCCGCTTCCAGCGTGGGGATGCGTTCCAGCGTCTCCTCCTTATCGAGATGGCGCGACTTCCCGAACCCGTGCTTGCCCGCAAGCAGATCATAGAGGTGGAGGCCGATCCCGTAGAAGGGGGCCTCCCACCAATCATAATTCGGAACAACAAACGGAAGATCATGGACCAGATGAGGGGCGTTCTCCCGCAATATCCCCCGCTCCTTCAGCGATTCCAATACCAGGGAAACATTCCCCTGCCGGAGGTAGCGCACCCCGCCATGGATCAGCTTCGTGCTCTTGCTCGACGTGGATTTCGCGAAATCGTGTTGCTCCAACAACAGGGTACGATAGCCGCGTGACGCGGCATCCACGGCAATCCCCAGCCCCGTTGCGCCTCCTCCAACCACGACGATATCCCACGGGTCTTGCGTGGAATCGAGAGCATCTAACGAATCGAGCCTATTCATCAGCGTCACGGAGCCTCCGATGGAATCGTTGGATAAGAATTAAAGGATACTCTGCCTATCTTATGCCACGTCACGCAAATTTGAGAGCGCTCTCATTGGGATAATCGAATAATGTTGATTCTGCCGTTCAATCCGACAATACTCTGCGGGCAACCAAACTGGGGTCGAAGCGGCTCAGCGCTCGACGGGCTGTCCACGGGACAAGGGATCTTTTCGCATTATGGTTATCGACTGGCTTGCCATTCTCTCATTGTTGCCCATTCTTTCCGTTGCGGTTTTGCTGGTGGGGCTGCGATGGCCCGCCAGCCGCGCCATGCCGGTCTGTTATCTCGTCGCAGTCGGCCTCGCGCTCTTCGTCTGGAAAGTTGAATTCGTACAGGTGGCTGCCGCTTCCGTGAATGGGTTGGTCGTCACGGGAACGCTCTTGTACATCATCTTCGGCGCGATTCTCTTGTTGAATACCTTGCAAGAAAGCGGCGGCCTTGCCGCGATTCGCCGCGGGTTCATGGGGGTGAGTCCTGACAGGCGTGTACAAGTCATCATCATTGCATGGCTCTTTGGATCTTTCATCGAGGGAGCTGCTGGGTTTGGCAGCCCCGCAGCCGTCGCCGTTCCATTGCTGGTCGGATTGGGTTTTCCGGCGATGGCAGCCGTCATGGCGGGAATGATTATTCAGAGTACCCCGGTTTCCTTTGGCGCGGCGGGCACCCCCATACTCGTCGGCGTTAATAACGGACTGTCTGGCGACCCCGCCGTTCTGGCGTACGCCGAGTCCATCGGAAAAACCGAATGGTACGATTTCCTCTCCCTCATCGGGACCCATGTCGCGGTTCTCCATGCCACAGCCGGAACGCTTATTCCCCTGTTCGTTGTCGCGATGATGACGCGATTTTTCGGCAAGAACCGATCCTTTGCCGAAGGCCTAAAGATCTGGAAATTCGCCTTGTTTTCGGCCTTCGCGATGACCATCCCCTATGTAGCCCTTGCGTATCTCCTGGGGCCGGAATTCCCCACGCTCTTCGGGTCGCTCATCGGGCTTGCGGTCGTGGTCGCGGCAGCGGCCCTGGGCTTTCTCACGCCCAAGCCGGAAGACACGTGGGATTTTGATGCAAAGGAAAACTGGGACGAGGAATGGTCCGGTACGCTGAAAATCAACGTGGACGAAGGAAAGAATCCATCGTTACTTTTCTTATTCGTCGCGTGGATTCCATATCTGCTCGTCGGCGCGCTTCTCGTTATCACGCGATTCCCACCCGTCAAGGGCTGGGTGACGGCGTGGACCGTCGAGTTTCCGAATCTATTCGGGACCGAGATTTCTTCTAGTTTCCAACCGCTCTATTTGCCCGGTTCCGTGTTTGTCGTGGTTTCCTTGGCGACCTTCTTGATTCACCGGATGTCCTTCGATGGATACATTCGGGCCTGGGTCACTTCCTCGAAGACCCTCGTTAAGGCCTCCGTCGCCCTCATCTTCACCGTGCCCATGGTTCAAGTCTTCATCAATTCGAGTGGTGGCGCATCGGGCTTTGATCAGATGCCCATCGAATTGGCCGAAGGCGTCGCGAATTTGGCCGGCGGCATGTGGCCCATCTTCGCGCCCTTCATCGGCGGCATGGGCGCGTTTGTCGCCGGAAGCAACACGGTTAGCAACATGATGTTCTCGTTATTCCAGTTCGGCGTCGGGCAGCGTATCGGGGCCGATCCCACTTGGATCGTCGCGTTGCAGGCCGTCGGCGGGGCCGCCGGAAACATGATCTGCGTCCACAACGTGGTGACGGCCTCTGCGGTCGCGGGCCTCATCGGGCAAGAGGGGACGATTATCCGCAAGACCTTCATCCCCTTCGTCTACTACGCGCTGTTCGCGGGCAGCGTGGGCTACGCCGCCGTAGCCTGGAACGCGCATAACAGCATCGTTAACTTGGGGAGCGTCGTTGCGCTCTTCATCGTGTCCCTGGCCATTTACATGATCGCGAAGTACGGAAGAAACTCGAACACGGCCCAATGAGGGAACCACGAACGAACACGAATAGACACGAATTGTGAAAACATTCGTGTTCATTGGTGTCCATTCGTGGTTCAAAAAGGAGAACGCCGAAACGGCAGAGCCTGATGAGTAGGATTACCGCGATTCGACGCTATCGAAGACGTTATCATGCTGGTCAATCGCCCGATAGCTGACGGATTCGGCAGACGCCTCGACAAGCCAGAAGTGGGCCTTGCTATTGGCCACGTCCATGTACCACAGCTCAGCCTTATTCAACTCGCGCGGTTCCCTGCCGAAGGACCCGTCCCCAAGATAGAGCGTTCCAGTGGGATCGATCTTATTGTCCTTGAGCACATGCGTCCGCTTATGCGCGTGATCGTGATTCTCGAAGGCCGTCGTCAGGCCATGTTTGTCGAAAATGGGTACCCAGTGGGTTCGACCGGGCTCCCCCTTGTGCTCGCGAACTGAGGGGTAGAGCGGGACATGATAAATGGCGAATTTTCTTGCGATAGCCTCGTCCGCAGTCATGGCCTCGTCGAGCCACGTTACCTGCGACTGATGCGAAGCGATATGGCCCGTGTCGAGCGCGTATAGGACGACATCCTTCCCAAATTTGCGTGAGAAGTAGGATCGATTCTCTTGGGCGAAGTAGCTAATATAGAATCGGGCCTTTTCCAAGGGCTGTCCGAAGGCGCCGTCCACCTCGTGATTGCCGATCCCCACGACCATGGGGATGAGACGGCCATCCGGCGCAATCATATTTGATGACCAATTGCGCAGCCAACGATCCCACTTGGCGAATTCCTTGAGATCCCCATTTACGTAGGCGAGATCGCCCCCGATCAAGCCGAACATAGGGTCTTTCTCCCCCGCCCGGGCCAGGAGGGCGCGGGCCAATTTGTCGATGCCCATGTCTCCCCCCGTGACAAAGCGGATGGGCGAACCGTCGTTGGGAATCGTCCGAAACGATAGCTCTTCGGTAACTTCCTGCCGCTTGCCGCCCGCGACGAAATAGTAGGTTTCTCCGGGTTCGAGCCCGGTCAGTTCGACGACATGAATGTAGCGTTCGTCGCGGAGGCCATCGAGTTGATGGGAGGATCCCGTGGCCTTCAAGTCGTAGGGGCGATCCTTGCCGTCACGAGATTTCGTATCGTAGTAGACCGTGCTGTTTTCCAACGCCTCCTTCGTGTGGAAATTTACCGTGATGGTCGTACTGGTGTCGCCTTGCCAGGTGAGGTAGGTGTGAAAAGGAGGCTCAACCGCCGAGGCGGTGGCCATCAGCAAGAGTACGGAACAGAGCAGAGCTAATTTTGCTATATCAGATCGGACGGCAATTGGAAGGTGCATGAGACTCCCTCTTTACTACTTCTGGTTTATTTAGATTCCGAATATATTAACCTAGGAATTGGGCTTGAATCGATATTTGAATGCAAGGTCAAGCCCCATAGAAATTTTTTTACCAGAAGAAATCTCTTGACATTCGGAGCGCATTTGCTATTATGCGCTCAGCTTTTGGGGCGACGAAGGGGCTCAGTGATGGGTCGCCGGGTAGCGTTCGCAGAGCTGGAAAGGAGGTGGTCTATCTATGGGTAGTCCGGAATGTACGCCTGACATCGTAGGCAGGCCCACCGATTTCGGTGGGGTTTTGGGGGAGTTCACCTCAACCTAAAACTTAGATACCTGGCTACATTGTCAGGCTGAATCTGGAATATCAGCGCCCTTCCTTGAGCGGTCCTCGTTCGAGGAAGGGCGTTTTTCACCATCAGAGCTGCCCTTCATAAAACCACAGAAACCACGAATGGACACGAATACACACTAATCGCGAAAATAGTAGTGTGTATTTGTGTCCATTCGTGGTTCAAGATCGGCAATCTTCGCTCTCAGGAAATCACTCCGTGGCTGGTTTCATCTTGCGGACAATGTCGAAAAACGAGAATATCTTCGACATCATTTCCTCGTTCTGCGAGATGAAGAGCGAATGGTCTCCACCGGGCAACTCGACGTATAGATGCTGCATGCCCATCTCTTTCATCTTGGCGACCCACTGCCGCGAAAGACTAACAAGTCCATCTTGGTCGCCCTGCAATACGAGAATCGGTATGCCGGCGATCGCCTTCAAGGTCTCGTTAAGGGTTTCTTCGTCCTTCGGAGGGGCCGGAGCGGCGACGGCCAACGCCGCCCACAGGTCCGGATATTTTCTGGCGAGGTGATAGGTGCCTGCGCCACCCATGGAATGTCCCCAGAGGTACGTGCGGTTCTCATCTACATTAAATTGCTTGCGAACAAGCTCGAAGACATTCATCACGTCCTGTTCACTCCGCTCGCCTTCTTCGCCGTTGTCGTGCGAACCGTACCAGCCCCGGCGCGTGTAGCCGAGAGGCGTCACGACGATAAAGCCATCGCGCTCCGCCATGTCCAACAGGCCGTGATACCGCATGACCCAATCGTACTGCCGACCCAGCCCGTGCAGCGTAACCAACAGCGGAGATTTCTTGGTGGCGTCGTAGGTGCTTGGAATGAACAGTGCGTAGGGAATTTCCGCGTTGTCCGCGTCCGCGAAGGTGTAGGTCCGATGCTGAACCCTCGGGTCGAAGTTTGAGCGCTCGTCATCTTCCACCGATCGCTCCGCGGCTGAGGCGCTCGTTGGCGGCAGGCAGGCAATGACCGCAAGGAAGACGATGGCTGGAGTTGGAAGGGAGCGGATTGTTATGGCGAGCATTGAAGGTTCTCCCCTGATGTTTTACGTTGTGCAAGGCTCCTGAGAAATTACTTCTTCCCGAGCAGTTTCTTCACGAGCATCTTGATCGGATCGTAGAACTCGTCCACCACGCGCTCTTTCATCGGGATAATCGCATTGTCCGTGATCGTGATGTGTTCCGGGCAGACCTTCGTGCAACACTTCGTGATGTTACATAAGCCGATACCGTGATCCTCTTTCAAGTCGGACAGCCGGTCCTCTTCGTCGAGGGGATGCATTTCCAGCGCGGCGTTATAAACGAGGAAGCGCGGCCCTATAAACTCCTCATGCATATGGTGATCACGCAGCACATGGCACACGTCCTGGCACAGGAAACACTCGATACATTTGCGAAATTCTTGGACGCGATCCACATCGTCCTGGCTCATGCGCCAGGTGCCGTCGTCGGCGTCCGGCTTACGTGGCTTAAATTTCTTGATGCGCTTCTTCACCTCGAAATTCCACGACACGTCGCACACCAAGTCCCGTATTACCGGGAAGGCTTTCATCGGCTCGATGGTAACCGGCTTTGTCAGGTCAATATCTTCGAGGCGCATCATGCACATCAGTTTGGGCTGGCCATTCACCTCGGCCGAGCACGATCCGCACTTGCCCGCTTTACAATTCCAGCGGCAGGCCAGATCGTTCGCCGATTCCGCCTGGACTTGATGAACCGCGTCGAGCACAACCATGCCCTCGGTGACGTCGGTCTGGTAGTCCTCGTAATCGCCGCCTTCGACGGTTCCACGCCAGATTCTGAAGGTCGCTTCGGCCATTACTTGTACTCCTCGATGAGTTTCTTCATCTCGTCTGTCTGTTCGATAATTGGCCGTTGCTCGATGCACATCTCGCCATCGGAGCCTTTCTTCAATACGGTATTGACCTTCGCGAAAGCGTCGATTTTCTCGGGATAGTCCTCGCGGAAATGGCCGCCGCGGCTTTCTTTACGTTCCAGGCCGGCGCGCGCGATGGCTTCTGACACCGTCAGCAAGCAATGCAGATCCAGCGCCGTATGCCATCCGGGATTATACTCGCGGTTGCCCGGAGCCGCCGCATTGGCCGCGCGTTTCTTCAAGCCCTCGATGCCTTCCAGCGCCGATTTCATATCCGCCTCGTTGCGAACAATACCGACGTTGTCCTGCATGAGATCCTGCAACTCAAACTGAATTTGATAGGGCCCTTCCGCCGGGCCGCCGGAGGACTCTTGGCGTTCCAACGGGGCGAGCGCTTCGGCGATTAACGCGTCCACTTCTTTCTCGTCCACAGACGCCGCGCTGTTTTCTTTCGCGAATTTCATGGCGTGCTCGCCCGCGCGTTTCCCGAATACGACCAAGTCGGAGAGGGAATTTCCACCCAGGCGGTTCGCGCCGTGCAGGCCGGCCGCACACTCACCCGCGGCGAACAGGCCGGGCACAGACGACATCTGCGTGTCGGCGTCTACGTTGATACCGCCCATGACGTAATGGGTCGTCGGACCGACCTCCATGGGATCTTTTGTTATATCGATTCCAGCCAGTTCCTTGAACTGATGGTGCATGCTCGGCAGTTTCTTGATGATGTGGGCCTCGGCATTTGGAATCTTCTCTTTGATCCAGGCGATGTCGAGGAAGACGCCACCGTGGGGAGAACCGCGCCCTTCTTTGACTTCCCGAACGATGCAGCGCGCCACATGGTCGCGTGTCAGCAGCTCCGGTGGACGCCGGGCGTCCTTATCGCCCATCACATAACGCCAGCCCTCCTCGGGAGTATCCGACGTCGCGTGCGCATACAACGGGGGAATGTCGTCGAACATGAAACGCTTGCCTTCACTGTTCGTGAGAATCCCGCCCTCGCCACGGACGCCCTCGGTAACGAGGATGCCGCGCACGCTCGGTGGCCAGACCATGCCGGTCGGGTGAAACTGTATAAACTCCATATCCTTCAGCTCGGCGCCCGAGTCGTAGGCCAGCGTGTGGCCATCGCCCGTGTACTCCCAGCTATTGCTCGTAATCTTGTACGCGCGCCCGATGCCGCCCGTCGCCATAATGATCGCCTTCGCCTTGAACAGGCGGAAGCGGCCCTTCTCGCGTTCGTAGGCCAAGACGCCCGAGACGCGGTCCCCCTCTTTGAGGATCTTGACCACCGTGCATTCCATGTGGACATCAATGCCCTGGTGGATGCCGTGGTCTTGCAGCGTGCGGATCATCTCGAGGCCGGTGCGGTCGCCGACGTGGGCCAGCCGCGGATAGGCGTGCCCGCCAAAATTTCGTTGGAGGATGCGTCCGTCTTTGGTGCGGTCGAACACGGCACCCCAGGCTTCCAACTCGCGCACCCGGTCCGGCGCTTCCTTTGCGTGCAACTCCGCCATGCGGGGATTGTTCACGTACTGGCCGCCGCGCATGGTATCGGTGAAATGGACCTTCCAGTTGTCGCGATCATCCACGTTGCCGATCGCCGCGGCCATGCCGCCTTCGGCCATAACCGTGTGCG
>JAPYPO010000660.1 GCA_029937645.1 Candidatus Hydrogenedentota bacterium | reverse complement strand
CAACCCAGAAGACTCTACTTTAGAACTGTGTCCTTGACAGGGAAGCTTACACCGGGAAAGAACGACACAGCGAAGCTTGCCGTTGCGCCTGGGGGAATGGCCCCTTCGGAAGGATAGGGAACGCCGCGATTCGATTCGAGTTCCACAATCGGGTCCAAGTTGGGGTTGAAAAAATATGGGGGATCGGCAACGTCTATCTGAACCCCGACAATATAGTCTGTGCTCACGTTTATAAGGCCAAAATTGTTTGCGAGTGCCGGTAGCGTCAGCGTATATGTCGTGGGGTTCTTGATTTCGCAGTGGATGAGAATGTGTTCTCGAACAGAGAGCGATTCTTTGGCCGGTGTCGCGCGGAACTCGAAGACCTCCCACGGATCGGCATCGGCCAAGGCTTGCAGGCGCTGCCGTTCCCGCTCGCGCATCATTGGGATGAGGACGGCGAAGAGCACAACGATAACGGCGGCCACGATGACCGCCTCGACGAGCGTGAATCCGTTCCTTAGTTTCCCATTCCATGTTTTTTCCACTGGCGTCGCCTCCGAACAACTACCCGCTAGAGAATTCCCTTGCCCGTCAACTCCCAGCCCTTTCGGTATTCGCGTTGGACATAGCGGTTCGCTTCGTCGGAATTGGTGAAGCGCATGTTCTCGCTATCCCACATCAGTTTCCCCGACACGCGCGAGGCGATGGTGCCGAGGAGAACCGTTTCGGTGAAGGGGCCCGCATAATCGAAATTCGAGCAGGCTTGCCCGCCTGACTTGATCGCTTTGATCCAGTCCATCTTATGCGCGTTATCGCTAATTTCGTCGGGCTCCATCTCGGCGATTCGGGGGAGGGACCTCGGGGGAGCGGTATAGTCCTCCATACGGCTGGCGGGCAGAAGGCGCGCGTTTTCGCCGTAAGTATCCAGCGTCATAACGCCCTTGTCGCCGACGAAGTAGCTCCCGTTGGTGCCACGGCCCAGGCGTTCTTCTTCGGGAACGTCTTCAGGGTGCGGCGGTTTGTTTCCGCCGTCGTACCAGTAGAGCGTGAGCGGCGGCATCTCGCCACGCGCGGGAAATTCGAAGCGAATCGTTTGGCGAACGGGCCCCGATTGCTCCGTGTTGCCTTCCTGCATGACGATCTCGACGCTGTCGGGTGGTCCCAGTTCCAGCGCCCACATCGCCGGGTCCAAAATGTGACAGGCCATATCGCCGAGGGCTCCGCAACCGAAATCCCACCAGCCCCGCCAATCGAAGGGCAGGTACTCCTTGTTGTAGGGTCGTTTCTGGGCGACGTTCAGCCACAATTTCCAATCCAGCGTTTTGCGAACGCGCTGCTTTTCCAACGGTGCGACAACCCCTTGCGGCCACCAGGCTCTTCCCTCGGTGCCGGGCCGGTCGGTCCAACAATGGGCCTCGTGAATTTTGCCAATCGCACCGGAACGGACCATCTCAACGCAGCGGCGCACGCCTTCTCCCGAGTGGCCTTGGTTGCCCATCTGTGTGACCACGCCGTATTTGCGCGCGGCCATGGTCATAAGCCTCGCCTCGAACACATTGTGGGCCATCGGCTTTTGCACGTACACATGTTTGCCCAGCTCCATCGCCGCCAACGCGGCATGGGCGTGCGCGTGGTCGGGTGTCGATATAACCACCGCGTCTATCTCCGGATGCTGCGCCAACATGACCCGGTAGTCCCGGAATATTTTCGCGTCAGGGAAAAGTGGGTAAGTGCTCTCCGCGCGCGTCTGGTCAACATCGCACAGCGCCACGATATTCTCGGCGCGGCATTGGTTGATATCGCTCTTGCCCTTGCCGCCGATGCCGATGCCCGCGATGTTCAGCCTATCGCTGGGCACCTTGCGTAGGGTGCGCGCGTTACAGCTAGTGGCGAAGCCCGCGGCGGCGGTAGCGGATCCAACTAGAAAAGTCCGGCGGGTGATATTCCGTTTCGACATGATTGGCGCTCCTTCAGAAAATGCGGGTATGCAAGTAGGGCTGTGTAGATCCAAGTAGGGCTGTGTGGATCTAATCAGAAACTCCCCATCGATTCAAGGAGAGCCCGATATCAGAATTCGTAGTTCGGGCCGCACGGCGTCGTTCTAGTGCTTAGGTTCATAAACAAGCCAACTTATGTTCGCCCAGAAAAACCGCATTTTCTGTCATTGCGAGTCAGAACCCGCTTCGCGGGAAATTGGGATAAGGACAAA
>JAPYPO010000659.1 GCA_029937645.1 Candidatus Hydrogenedentota bacterium | reverse complement strand
ACACTAAGGTCGCAGCGATGGACCTCAAATACGCCACCGGAAGCCGCTACTAATTTCCCGGTTTCCTGCAGCCCTTCCGCGTTGCGCGCGAGGCCGATGACCTGCCTGCAACGCGGGGCGAAGCACACACTGAGCGCGCGACCGATACCCTGCGACGCGCCCGTAATCAGCACCGTCGAATCGGGGGCAATCGTCACGGTGCGCCGTCCGCATCCAGCGGTTTACGCCCGACATACATTAACGCATTCGCGCGGAACCGTGTCATGCGCCTATGAATAGCGGGGGGGAAGAGGTTCCCCGCGATAAAGAGATTGTGGTTGTACGGCGACAGCTCGAGCGTCTCCATCCCGTGCGTCTCGAAGAGGAAGCGGAGCGAACTTTTATTAAACGGGCGCTTATGGGTAACGTCATCCCAGAAGTGGAACTTGTATTTCATGATATCGGGCACCGTTATAAATACGATTCCGCCCGGTTTCAGCACACGCCCGATTTCCGAGGCTATATGCTCAGGGCACGATAGATGTTCGAGCGTACTCGTCATTGACACCAGGTCAAGGGTTCCCGTTTCGACTGGGATAGCCCCCTTTTCCATATCCGCCAGGATAAACCCAATATCTTTATCCCGGAGTTCCTGAGCAAAATGTGAATCAAAATCGAGCGCAATCCGCTCTTTGATCGCCGGGCTCTGGTAACTCAAGAACCAGCCATTCCAGGCCCCACAATCCATGATTCGGAGCCCGGACTTCCCTTGGAAGTAATTGTCAATCAAGTACTTAAGGGACCATATTCTATGGCTGTCTTGCCCGATTGATTTTGCTTTTCTCGTCAATGCGCCTATAAACAGGCGCTGAAAGGCGGATGTATTTTCCAGGCAGCAACGCTCATAATTCTTGGCATAATCCAAGCGACTTTTTCTCCTAGCCATCCATATATTCTATGGGGTCGGGTGTACTCTAAACAGGCGTACTGTCTAGAGTTTGGTGGAATTTAACGAGGTGCGCGAACACCAATAACCGAGGAACGACCGCGATCTGCTAATAGTGTGTGCCGCGACCCCCACTTAAGTCAATAATTTATTGACTATATCGGCGGAACATGGCATCATGATTCGCGTAGTGCATAGGGAAGGGCTTCGGGGTTCCTGAACCAACAAAGAAACCCTAATTGGCCCGGTTTATGTACGTTTGGAGCGCTTGGAATCGCGGTGCGGCCTATGCCGCAGGGGCGAGGCCAGCGCGAGTGTGGGGCCATTCTTGGAGTCCGGTTGATGAGTCGTGCTTATTCTTTACTAAAAGCAACCCTAATTACCGTTACCGTTGGCCTGGCCCTGACAGGGTGTCCCAACAATTCCCGAATCGTATTGCTCGTCGGGCCAGATCAATTGAATTTTGGCGTCGAGGCGGATGAGCTCGTTTTCTCCGTCGCCAAATCCAATACAGATATCACCATGCCGCCTTTCGTCGTTGTGAGCGGATCCCCGGGCATCGAACTCCTAGACTGCACCAGCCCGAACGATGGATGTGTCAGCACTGGACCCGCCGACCCCATCCAGGTTCGCGTTCGTGTGGATCGATCTCTCATGGAAGTCGGCGCCAACGTGGGCAGCATCCGAGTCGAGGCGCAGGGCATTGTGACGCAGTTTGTAGACACGGTCGCCATCGCGGCGCCGGTCGTTGCTGATTTCGAGGTCGACAACCGCGTCCCGGTCGCGAACGAGGATATCACCTTCACCGATAACTCCAGCATAGTTCCTGGCTGGGAGATCATTGAATGGAGTTGGGACTTCGGCGATGGCCGCACGAGCACGGATCAGAACCCCAATCTGTTGAGCTACCCGGTCGACGGGTCGTACACCGTGAGCCTGACGATTACCGCGACCGACGGGAGCAACACCCAAACGCATACCGCCCGACGCGAAGACTTTATCATCGTAGGTGACCGCGTCGCCCCAACGGCAATCTTCACCGTATCCGATACCAAGCCGTTCGCTGACGACATCATTCAGTTTACCGATACCTCCGCGCAGGGCACATCGCCCATCGTCTTGTGGGAATGGCGATTCGGTGATGGGAAGATCAGCCGTGAACAGACCCCCTCACACGCCTACTTGACCGGCGGCCAATTTGACGTGTACCTCCAGGTCGTCACTGCGCATGGATTCGACGAAGTGATTGAGGTGGGCCTTATAACCG
>JAPYPO010000087.1 GCA_029937645.1 Candidatus Hydrogenedentota bacterium | reverse complement strand
GTGAAGAACTCGATGCCCGGCGTGACCATCAGGACGGTTCGGACGCCCTGCGTTATGCCCATCGATTGGAGGCCGCGCGCAAGGCGGTTGCTTTCCATATCGAGTTCGGAGGCGGTCAGCGTTTCATACGAATACGTTCCGTCGCCCCGCCGTGGCCCTTGCACGATCACGGCGGGCATGTCGGGAAAGTCTTGCGCCATGACGGGGAGGTGTGCCGCGATATTTCCTTGGTTCGGCGTGGGCATCTTATTCGTTATCTCGCGCGACATTCCCCAAGAAGTCTTCGATGAGGGATTCTACTTCATCCGCCGCATCCTCGAGAATGTAGTGTCCGCAGTCATCAAAACGGTGTATCTCCGCGTGCGGAAATTCTCGCTCCCATCGTTCGAGAAACGTGTGATCAAACACAAAATCCTTCATACCCCAACACGCGAGGGTCGGCGTATCCTTGAACGCGCCGACGCCCTCTTCGACGCCGGAAACAATCGCGTAGGCCAGGTCGCCGGGCCGCAGCGGGATGTCCTGAACAAAGCGCAGGGTGGCGATGCGGTTTTTCCAGGAATTGTAGGGCGCACGGTACGCGTTTCGGACCTCCCGACTCAGCGGTTTCCGTTTCACGCATACGTGGCTGGCTACTGCGCTGAAGGCGTTGAACCCACGGATGAGGAGTGCGCCAAGGGGCGTATTGCGGCAAACCCATAGGGCTAAGGGGAATGATTTTGCCTTGGGAAGATGAAACGCGGAGGTGTTCATGACCGTCAGGCTTCGGATACGCTCCGGGTGGCGCGTGGCGTAGGCCATGCCGATCATCCCGCCCCAATCGTGCATGACGAGGTTGATTTTTTCCTTGATATCGAGCGTATCGAGAAGGCTCTCCAAATCATCGACGCGGCTTTCGAGAGTATAGGTGTATTCTGAATCGCTGGGCTTGTCGGACAGGCCGCAACCGATGTGATCGGGGACGATACAGCGATAGTTCGGGCGCAGCCGCGCGACGAGATTCCGGTAGTAAAAGGACCACGTCGGATTCCCGTGAACCATAACGACGGGCGGCCCCGAGCCTTCGTCGAGGTAATGATAACCCAGTCCGCGAATCGTATGGCGGCGGCCTTCGAAAGGATACAGATCGGTCACCAGCGCAACCCCAACATCAAGCAATTCAAGCCGCTCCCAATCCCGAGGAAGGCGACTCGATCCCCGCGCGATAAAAACCCTCGCTCGTCGGCCAAGGCGGCCGTCATCGGGAGCGACACCGTGCCGATGTTGCCGAGGTACTCGTAAGTCGAAAAATCTTTTTCCTGGGGAATACCAATCGAGGTGAGTATGGATTCCTTGTTCGCCGACCCTACTTGGTGGCAGATCACCTTGTCGATATCCTCCGTGGTCCAGTCCATTTCCGCGAGAAAGGCCTGCCAGGTGCGTCGGCCCAATTCGACGCCATGCTTGAGGACGGATGCGGCGTCGGTGGACATGTGCGCCCGGAGGCCCCCGCCGGTTTCGGGTATCAGGCCCCATTCGCAGAGCCCGAAGTGTTCCGGCGCGGCCTCGTTCACGCCGCCGAGGAGTTCGCGCGAATCGCCTCCGAAGGAGCCGTCCGTCAAAAGGACCGCCACCGCGCCCGAGCCGCCCGTTAACGTCGCGAGCGACGTTACGAAGGTCGGCATGTCACCCGCTTCGAGCATATGGTCGATCATAATCTCATTGATCTCGCGGGCCGTCTCGCACGACACCACAAGGCCCGCACGAATCTGTCCGAGTTCAATGCGGTTGGCCACATCCAGGATGCCGTTGAGCACACCAAGACAGGCGTTGCACAAATCGTAGACCGCCGCGCTCCTGCCTATGCCTAAGTCGGCGGCGACGTGACAGGCCGTGGCCGGTTCAAAATTTTCGCGATTGACGCCCGCGTAGATCAGCGCACCAATGTCGGCAGGGTCGATTCCTGCCTTGGCCATGGCTTTCCTCCCGGCCTCCACGGCACCCTTGGCCAAGGGATAATCCTTCTCCCACCAACGGCGTTCGCCAATCCCCGTCAGCGCCTCGAGCTGCCCCTGGGGAAAATGGAGCGCCTCATAAAGAGGCGTCAGGCGTTCCTCCAACTCCTCGGAAGTCACAACAACCGGAGCCAGTTCATAGCCGATAGAATCAATATGTACTTTGGTATATTTCAAGGGTGTAAGTCCAAGCAAAAAGCCTATATGAGTTCTCACGCAAAGCCGCAAAGGCGCAAAGAGAAATGAGATTCAAGAATTGCCGCGCAAGACTCGATAGCGGCCCTTCTTTGCGTCTTTGCGGCTTTGCGTGAAAAAAGTTTTGTGTTTTATTCGTCCACCAGCCGCACCGTGAAGTCCGTCATCTTGTAAATGATCCGTCCGTCAACGATGAGATGGCCATCGCCTCGTATCATCTGGCGATCATCATCGATTTCCATGACGCTGCACAACACCGTCACGCGTTCATCTGTCCGCAATATCTGGCCCCGGTATACCCACGAATGCTTCTCATCGAGCGCAACAGACTCAAGGCGCGGATGAGGCCCAACGCCCCAGCGTTCCACGGCTATATACTTCAACAACTGCTGGAAGGCCTCAAGCCCCAAGGAACCCGGCCACACCGGATCTTGATAAAAGTGCGCCTTAAAGAACCACGCGGCGTCATTCACATCAATCGTCGCGCGGATAAACCCGAGCCCCTTCGGCCCGCCCTTCGGGTCGAACACATCCACGCGGTCCACCATGCGCATCGTGTCGTCCGGATACGGCGCATCCGTGGGATAGTGAAACGTCGGGCTGACATGCAACTCGGCCTCGGTCGGCTCGTAGAGTTTTTCATCGCGAAGGCCCACCTGATCCGCCAAGGCCTCCTTCGAAAAATACCCGAAATAGGTGTCGCCTTCGTAGACGATCCCGGCGGCATCGCTCACGGAGAATGTATAGTTCTGGATGATCATGCCGCCGGACTTGGAAATGTTCGTGCAGCGTACCGTGGTCGTTAACGTGCCGGCGTCCGCCCGGACCAGGCGGTGCTGTATCGCGTTGCCGCCCAAATTTCGGAAGCGCAGGTCGGTGTCGCTGGTCAAGGCCGAGCCCATATACGCGGCAAACCAGCCGCAGGGTTGCAGCGCAATCTCCAGCAACACGGCGAAGGGCATGGCCGGCTGGCGGTCCGAGGCGAAGTACCATTCATCCGGCGGCACATCGTAATGCGCGACGATGGTTCCGCCCGCCACCATTTCCCAAGGCTCGCAATCGGTTGCTGTCACCCGGTCGAGAAACTTATACGGGGGACCGGGCAGCCGCGCGATGACGCGTTTTTCGTCAAATATCGTGTAGCGATCTCCGAACGCTTCCGAAGGTTTTCCGAGCGCGAAGGCCATGATGCTGTCGTTATCGTACAAAACGGCAGGGGTCGATTCGCTGGCGCGCCCCGCGCCGTCCCACAACGCGGTCAATCCCTCAAGGGTAAGCCCGGTCAGTTGGATGGACATGTTCGTGATTTCGACGATGGGCTTGCCGTCGGCGTACATGAGCGCGTCGGCGATAGCGTAGGGGGCTGGGTTGTAGCCCAACTCTTTGAGGGCAATCTCGTAGACGACTTTCTCCGTCGTTTCGCGGACTTGTCCCCGGCACTTGAGCTGGCTTGCGATACCCGCGACGGGCTCGTACACGAACTCGTTTGCTTCGCCGACCCACCCCATGCGCGTGAGGAATACCCGCAAGGTGTGCAGGCAGCATTCGTACATAAGCGTGCCCGGCATGACGCGGTCGTCTACGAAATGGCAGGTCAAGAACCAGTCATCCGGGTAGATGTCCATTTCCCCGCGGATGACGCCCATCCCGTAGCGGCCGCCACCCGGTTCGATGTCGAGGATCCGGTCGACGAGTTTCATCCGGCCATCGGGGATGCGGGCGGGATCCTCCAGCGAAAGATTCGCGAAGGCGGGCCCAAAGCACGCGGCGAGATCTCCTTCGCGGTACGCAGAAAGCTGCTCGCCCGTATACGATTCCGTGCGCAGCGGAACGAATTCCTTCCAATCCGCCGGCTTAATTCCTTCCAAGGGCCGCAAATCCAACGCGGTTTTCACGATACCCTGGCCCGAGGCCAACGCTTCGTCCGTAAAAAATCCCGCGCAGCCATCGCGCATGGTGAGCACCGGACGCCCATCTACCATGGCGTCGAAGTTGAAGCGGAAAAGGTACGTGTCTCCCTGCTGAAAGAATCGTTCGATGCGAATGTCATAGCGAATCGTTGCGCCGGGTCCAGGTAAGGCATCGTGGAAGGTGACCACAGCGTCCAGCAAGCGGTATACAGCGTGGCCCTTCGTGACGAAATCGATGCCCAGATACCCGGAGAGGAACAGGTCAGCTTGACCGGCCTCCACGGCGATGCAGGTGGGAATTCGCCCGCCATCAAGGTACCAGAGCCCGCTCCGGACATCGTGTTCGGTAATCACGCGACCGTTCTTCAGCGAACGCACTTCGCCCTGAACCGATACGATACGATCCACGAGCATGAGCGGTTCATCCGGAAGCCTCACGCGCGTCGGATGATCATCAATCTCAGCGAATTCCGTCCCGAGCACCTTCGCGATAGAACCAACCGCAAATTCCATGCATCGATCGCGGTCGAACTGAGGCGCATCGACCCCCTCGCGAGCCGCGGCTTCCGTTGGGTCCGCGATGGGCGCAGGAGGTGTTGTAGGAGTGGGGGAGGTCACAGTGTCGGCACCGCCCAGGGATTGCGCCAAAGACAATTGGTACGTAATCGCTTCGGACAGCGCCTGACTTGCGGTGTCGGCGAACTGTAGATAGGTCGCGTGGGCTTCCGCCTTCAACTGCTGCGTAGCCTCTAACTGTTGGAGCAAGCCCGACGCCATCCCCGCTGGAACTTCCAGCGGCAACGGTTGCGGCGTATCCACGAAAGGATTCGGGGGGCCTGCGGCAGCGGCGGTCGCCGCTGGAATTGTCACGAGCGGCTCATCGTCAAGCGGCGCTTCAACGGCCTCCACAGGCGCGGGTTCGGTAGTAGGCTCCGGCTCAATCGACGGCAGCACGATTTGGAACGGGTCCCCGCCGATGGGGATGGCCAAGAGATTTTTGTGTGTAGGTTTGGCTCGGTGTTCTTCAAGGGTGGTCTCTTGCCCGTAGAGGACGCTGAGATCCACGGGCACGCGCTCGGCAACAAGTTGGCCAACGAAACGGAGAACCGTGGACACCGCATCAGGGCCGGGGTAGCAGGCGGACTTGGCGACATGCGCCCGGCCTCCGAGAATTTCGCCTATCATGCGCGAACACGACGCGCCCGGCCCCATCTCGAGGAAGACACGGATGCCGTCGTCATAAGCCGCTTCGATGACCTTCGGGTAATCGATTCCGTAGATGGCCTGGGCGAGGACCGCGTCAGCGGCGCTCTTGCGCGATACGTTGTAGGCCGTTCCCCAAGCCCCGCTGTAGAAGCGAATATCCTTAGGCGGTGTCGTGACCAGGAGATGCAATTCGCGATACGGCGTTTGGACCTCCTTGGCGACTTCGCAGTGAACGGTCGTGACGCCTTGAAGCGGGAAGAATTCGCAATCCAACTTCTTAACAAGTTTTTCGACTCCATGCGGATCGCCGCCCACCACGCATTCATGCAGCGTATTGACGATGAGGCTGTAGACCTTCTTATGATCCTTTAGCGCAGCGCGGACGACTTTCGCCGGGCGATCTATGACGCCCAAAGCCCAATCGACCGTCTTCGTACTCGGAACTTTCCACGCCTTTCGCGCCGCCTTGTAATCGCCCGCGAGGTCTTCGGTAAACAACGTCGATTCGTCGATGCGTTTCAGCATCAGATCGCGCTGGGTCCACGCCTTCAGCGCGAACAGCCCCGCTGTTTCACCAAGGCTGTATCCGACGACCGCGTTGGGCCGCACCCCGAAACTTTGAATGAGATCGCTGATGATCGTGCCGAGGCCTACCTGTCCGAAAAGCGCCGCCTTGTGGTTGCGATTCAGCTCCTGGACCGACTCACTGTTCCAGAACAGGTCCGGTTGGTATTGGCTGTGCAGCCGTTCGCTTTCGCGATCCTGCATACGAAAGACCTCGGGCCAATGCGTTGAAATCTCGCGGCCCATCCCCAGGTACTGGTTGCCCGATCCTGGGAAAACGAATGCGACCTCGCCGTCGCCCCCCACGGGCTCCGGAGAAAAAAAGATTCGGTCGCGCATATTGGGTGGAACCGAGCGCGATCCGGATGTCGTAAGCCGACGCCCCGGATTCTCTGCAAGACTCTGTTGTGCGAACCCGATGAGGTCGAGCAACTCGCCACTGTTGCGCGCGGCCAACGCAACAGCCAAGGCTTTGCTGGCGTCGTCGCGGTTATCACGCCACCAGTGCCGGGCGAGCGATTCAATATGCGAATCGGAATGATTTTCCACATGAGACCGCAGCCTCCCGAGCCCAACGGCCAGCGCGGGCACGTTGGCGGCCTCGACGCAAAACAACGCCTCCGGGCGCGCCCCCAAGGGCTGAAGCCGTTCGGTTTGTACATGGGATTCCAGATCGTGTTCGTAGGATTGCAAAACGACATGGGAGCAATTGCCATCGATACTGAATGAACTGACGCCGGCGTAACGCGGTCCATCGACGCGGTCACGCAGCCAGTATTGCGCGTGCTCCGGCAGATGCAGGCGATGACCCGAGCGCGTGAACGGCGGCACGGGCTGACGCGAATCGCGTAACGGCGGGAGCATTTCCTGGTACAGGCAGAGAGCAGTTTTGACCAGCGACGCCAGACCCGATGCCGCGCCTGCATGGCCAATATCCGCCTTCGCGCTGCCCACGTAAGCGCTGGAAGATTCCGAGTGGCCCTTAAAAAACTTCGTCAGCGCGTCGGCTTCCATCCGGTCTTCTTCCGGACAGCCGCTGCCGTGGGCCTCGATGTAGCCTATCGCTGCCGGGTCGATCTGGGCTTCGGCGTACGCGCGTTCCAGCGCATCGCGGTACGCGCTTTCCAAGGGAACCTGCGATTCGACTCCGCCCCCTTGCGCCGTGCCCAACCCTTTGATGACCGCATAAATCCGGTCGCCGTCCCGAAGGGCATCCGCCTCGCGCTTGAGCACAACCGCCGCCGCACCTTCGCCGATAATCGACCCATCCGCCCGTTCGTCAAAAGGCCGAGCCCGGTCGTGTGCCGAATAGGCGCGGCCCCGGTGCGTGGTCAGAACGCTGCGTACATCCCCTGCGAAATCCACCGCGCCCACAAGTGCTTGGCCGAGGCGGCCGTCCTGCAACGCGCGTACAGCCGTAGCCAAGGCCTGCATGGCCGAACTTTCTTCGCTGGAGACGGCAAAACTCGGACCGCCGATTCGGAATTCTCGGGCGATTCGGCTTGCCACGATACTTCCGAGTGCGCCCATGGTTCGGTTGGCGGTTAGCGCGGGGCCGGCGCTGTCGCGAAGCGAGGCGACCCATTCGTCCATCTCGCCTTCGGATAAATCGAGGCCCAGGCGCTCAGCCCATTTCTTGGCCTGCTGCGCCAGAGACCAGCGAAAACTAAAATTGGTCGTATTGAGATCGAGGCCAAGCCCTACAAAAACACCCGTATCATGATGGCTCGATTCCCGCGTGTCCGCCCCGTCTCCATTCTGGAATCCCGCATCGCGCAACGCACGTGCGGCCACCTGCAGCATGAGCAACTGCTGCGGGAGCATTTCCTCCAACTCTTTCGGTGGGATGCGAAATTCATCAAGAGGAATCGAACACTCAGAAAGGAAATGCCCCTTGAAGGGAAACCGGCCTAAGCCTTGCAGCTTAAACCAAGCGCTTTCCTGAGCCCCCCACCAGCGGCTAGGCGGTTCAGACGGCGCGTCCAACCCTCCCCCCAATACACGTTCCTGAAATTGTTGGAGCGACGACCACGGCCCGAAATGCGCGTCCATCCCGATGATCGCGATGGACGGATCCTTTGTACTCGCAGGGTCAGAGACCACTTCCAAGCTCGACGGCGCATTCCGGCGCGAAATCCATTCTTCGACAAGGACATGCGCGTTGATGCCGCCAAAACCAAAAGCGCTTATAGCAGCGCGGCGCGGTTCGCCCTCACTCCTGCGCGTCCAGGGACGGCTTTCACGCAACACGCGGAACGGGCTTGATTCAATACCGACACCAGACGCTGCGCCCTCAAAATTTGCGGTCGGGGGCAGCGTCTCGTTCTTCAGGGCCAGCAACGTCTTCATCAACGCGGCAGACCCTGCGGCCGTCAACAGATGGCCAACATTCGATTTCACCGAGCCGATCACACACTGCCCAGATTCCCACGCGGCTTGCCCCCACAGCGTCCGGAGGCTCTCAAATTCTACAGAGTCGCCTACGGGCGTTCCGGTGGCGTGACATTCGACGAGATCCACATCCTGGGGCGTCCAACCGGCCTGTTGGTAGGCGGCGCGCATCGCGCGGAGTTGCCCGTCAGACATGGGGGCGAGCAGGCTGCCGCCAACATCGTTGGAAAGGCCCACGCCTTTGATGACTCCGTAAATATGATCTTCATCGCGAATCGCGTCCTCGACCCGTTTCACCAGGAACATGCCCGAGCCTTCGCCCACGACCAACCCGTCGGCCTTGGCGTCAAAGGGCGAACAGATGCCACTCGGCGACAGCGCGCGGAGCTGCGAGAATCCCATCTGCGTGTACAGACAATCGGGCCGGGACAGGCCGCCGGCCAGCATGGCGTCCGCGCGTCCCGACACCAGTTCGTCCATGGCCAGCTTCAGCGCATATAGCGACGAGGCGCAAGCCGCATCCAATGCCATGCTGCCGCCGCCAAGCCCGAGGGCTTTCGCCAATACCCCGGCGGGCAGTCCTGTGACATAGCGGTTCAGGGGATCGGGCCCGGATGCGCCATTGACCCGGCTCTGTCCAAGCACCTTTTCTTCAAGGATGCGGCCCAGGTATTCCCGCGCGATCGCCGAAGATTCCTGCGTCGGCAACGCGAGATTTCCAATGATGACACCCGTCCGCGAGCGGTCCAGGTTCGAGGTGATGCCATCGCTAAACGCCTGATGACCCGCGTGCAGCAAAAGGTGATAGAGTGGGTCGAGGCCCGCCAGGAGATCTGGGCTGACATCCAGGCCCATGGTCGACTTGCGCGGCAGGTCTTCAATGAAACAGCCACGCGTCGAATAGACCTTGTCCGGCGCGGCCACACCCGGCGCGTAGGCTTCGTCATGCGAAAGAATCCAGCGATCCGCGGGCACCTCACGCGCAGCGCTCTTTCCCTGCGCAATGGCCGACCAGAATTCGCCAAGATCACCCGCGCCCGGAAAGATGCCGCCGATACCGACAATGGCTATGGAGGTTGAATCAGTCACAAAAAATCTCTGTGGCCTCTGTGTCCTCTGTGGCTAATAAACCCTTAAGAAATCTAGCGGCCCGTCGGCGACGGCTCACAGCGGTTGCGCTTGAACGCTTCATTGAGGCTGGCGTCGATGACGCATTCGTAGCCGTCGATCGCCGCAAGCAATTGATCGTTGCTCGCGTTATAGAACTCGATATCCGCAACGGCCTTGTGCGGGCCGCTTTCGATGACGTTTGCCACGATCCGCACCGGACCCTTCGGGAATGTAGACTGATACTGAGTGTACGCGCGAAAGGCCACGGGCAGCGAACACGCACCCCGCGTCGCATCGCTCCACACGATCATCAATTGGAAAGCCGCATCAAGCACGAGCGGATCGGCAATCCAACTTTTCCGCAACGGCTCGTGGATCCATTCGACCGGCCGCGGTGCGGGGCTGACCAACGCTGCGATGCCCCGTTCCGAACACCCCTCAATTTCTCGGATCCCCTGAAACGCGGGGCCGTGGAAAAGTGGACAGCCGTTGTAGAGGGCCGACGCCTCGGGGAGACTACCGTTGCGGTCGATGGGGCCAAGCGCGGCCTCGCCTTTCTCAAGACGCGACACCAGAATTGCGTTGGCCTGAGCGTTCAGCGTGTCGCGGCCCTTGGCGTCCACGCTCCGGAATTCCAACGGCACCGTAACGCCGCCCTCGGCACTCACGGCTTCGCCCGCGCAAACGCGGATCGCCATCGGCCCGTTGCCATCGAGCACGACGCCTTTGAGCACCCGTAAATCGGTTATGCCTCGGAAGCGCATGCCTGGATTTCCGTGAAGGGCCGCGTGGGCGAACCATTCCACATACATGGCCACAGGAAGCACGGGTTTATTATCGATAACGTGGGAGGTCAGGAAGGGGAAGGCCTCGGTTTCGAGCGAAAGTTCCACGACCGACTCAAGCGACCTGGAAGACGACACGGCCATCGGAGGCGAAGCTCCGCCCGGAGGATCCGCGAGGATAACAATCTCGACCGCGCCCTGTTCGGGCGCATCCAATTCGTCGAGTAGCAGTTCCGCGCCGGCTTCCAATCCGATTACGCCAACGCCTTCATCTTCAAAAATTTTCTTCAGGGCGGGCGTCACCATGCCGCCATCCCAGGGACCCCAATTCATAGAGAGCACGCGGCAATCCGAGCGCTGCGTGGCCTCGGCCAGCGCGGTCTTGTTCAGGACTTCGTTCGCCATGGCGTAATCGCTTTGGCCTGTCCGCCCAAAGCGCGCGGTGGAGGAGGAAAAGAGGACGATGGCTTTCAGGGGCGAATCGTTGAGCACGGACAGCAGGGTATTCATACCCGCAACTTTCGTGTCATACACAAGGTCGAACTGTTCAGCCGTTTTGTCCTCGATACGACGGTCAGCGAGCACGCCCGCCCCGTGAACCAGTGCCGTAACGGTCCCCAGCGTCTTCGAGGCCTGCCCGATCGCGGTGGAGACGGCATCGGGTTTGCGAATATCGGCCACAAGGTACATGCCGCGTCCGCCTGCTACTTCGATCCGTTTCAGGGTCGCTTCGATTTCGCGATGGGCCAGGACGCCCCGGCAGATTCGTTCCAAATCCTTGGGCGTGAGCTTTTGATCCGCGTGGTCGAGCACCGCCTTCTTGATGGCCGCTTCCGATTCGAGGCCATTCAGATAGGCGTCTTCCGCTCCCGCCAATTCCGTGCGCCCCAAGAGGGCGAGGCCGCAGCGGTAGCGCTTCGCCATGGCGACGGCTACTTCGGCCGTAACGCCGCGCGCGCCGCCCGTCACGACGACCACATCGGAGGCGGCCAAGCGGGGCGTACCGACCACCGACTCCAATGCTTGTTCTTCCAGCGAGAGCGTGACGCGCGAGGTCCGCGACAGTCCTACTTCCAGCGGCGCGGACAACAGCAATTCGTCCACCGCTGCCGAGGCGGCTTTCGCTACGGACTTAAAGTCGCTTGCCACATCAAGGGCCTTGCAGGCCACTTCGGGCCATTCATGGGACGCCGTCTTGCTCAAGCCGGCCAACCCGCCCGAAAGCGGCGAGCGCCCGGCTTCCAACCCGATCAACCCGAAGCCCCCATCCAGCCGAGAGATGGTGGCGAATACAGAGCATTGGTCGTCGTCGGCCTGTCTCAATATCGGCGCGGCGATTTGTGCGAGGGCGAAGGCCTGTTTCAAATACGCGCCACCAATGGGCGCTTCCGGCGCAACGATAACCAGACCATCCAATCGGTCCGGTGTCGCTGAGGGAAGTTCATCAATCGGAACGAGCTGGGCCGCGTATTCTAATTCCTCGAAACGCGTGACAATCGCAGCGGAAAACTCAGAGCCGTCGTCCGTCACCCAAATTGTCGCGTTGGGCCGGATGGCGATTGCCTCGCGGGCCGCTTCATCGAGCGGGATGCAGGTCGGCGTACTCCTTCTGATAGCGCACGAGGCTGACTCGTCCGTCTCCGGCAAGGCCGGCGTTCCATTCGATGGAGTTGCAGCCGGGAGGTGTGCCGATTCGCCATCGTCGGAAATGAACGCGATCACGTCGTGCAAGGTGTGAAGCTTGCCCAGGTCTTCCGCTTCAATCGCGGACAACTCGGGCATACGCTCTTGCAACGCGGACAATATTTCAACGCGCTTGATCGAATCGATGCCGAGATCGCCTTCGAGGCCCATATCCAGTTCGAGCATGTCGGACGGATACCCGGTTTTTTCCGATACGATAGCGAGGAGCGTCGACTCAACAACCGAAGTCTTGGGCGGCGACGGGGGCGTGGCGACCGGGAGGCTCGCGTCGGGTTGCGCTTCGCCGAGGTACGACACCACATCCTGAAGCGTCACCATGT